>JAGBRZ010000197.1 GCA_017632155.1 Clostridia bacterium | reverse complement strand
GATAGATAACGATCTTGCGGTTGTTTTCGCTGCCGATGGAGTTGGTGCTTACGCCCTTAATGGTCTGAACCTCGGAGTGGATGATGCGTCTCTCGTAGGGGTTCATGGGCTCAAGCATAACGCTTCTCTTGTACTTGAGAACCTTGTCTGCCTGCTTGCGTGCAAGTGCGCGGAGAGTTTCCTCTCTCTTTGCGCGGTAGCCCTCAATGTCAAGGGTGACTTTGAGGTAATCGCGCTTCTCGCCCTCTTCGCGGCGGTTTGCCGCAAGGTTGAGAAGATACTGCAGAGCGTCAAGGGTGTCGCCGTGGTGTCCGATAAGGATTCCCGAGCCCTCGCCGCAAACGTCGATGATGAGCTCGCCGTCCTTGCCGTCGCGGGTCTCGATCTCAGCGGTCAGCTGCATATCGGCGATAACGGTGTTGATGAAGTCGATCGCAGCCTGCTCGCCGCGGGGAATATAGTATGCGCTGATCTCAGCATCGGCAGAGCCGAGTCCGAGGAATCCGCGCTTAGCCTCGGCAATAACGGTGTATTTGATCTCGCTCTCGGGTGCGCCGAGCTGCTCGGCAGCAAGAGTGAGTGCTTCTTCAACCGATTTTGCCTTTACGGTTACTTCTTTTTTCATAGTTTCCTCTTAAAAATTACTTGTCGTTGTTATCGTGCTTACGGTCGTCCTTGAGGGGAGCCTTGGAGATCGCGCCGCTGTTATCGGCCTTAATTTCGGGCTTTTCCTCCTCTTCCTTTACGGGAGGGACGTAATCCTCGTCATCCTGATGGAAGAGCGAGGAGGGATTGTGCTTCGTTGCTTCGGGGTCAGCGTTGCCCTTCTGCTTCTTCTTTTCGGGCTTTCCACCGTATTCCTTCTCGGCAGCCTTGTAATCCTCCTCCGTGAAGGTGGGAACGGGCATTGCCTTAGCCATAATGATCTGCTTTACGGTGCCGATAAGGCTCTTGAAGATCCAGTAAACGCCGATCGCGGCGGGAACGACGAAGGAGATCCAAACGCTCATCATGGGCATCATAATGTCCATGGTCTTGTTCGAGCAACCTGTCTGCGCGTCCTGCTCGGCGTTGCCGGTGGTGGGCTGATAGGTGAACTTGCGGTTGATCTTCATCGAGCCGAAGTAGGCAAGGAAGGTGAGAACGGGGATCAGCCAAAGAAGGCTGGGGGTTTCGATGGTGGGAGTTTCGGCAAGGTTGATGCCGAAAACGGTGAAATCGGGCATTTTGTCGGCAACTGCGGCAAAAGCGTCGTAGGTTTCCTGGCCCGAAATGCCAAATCCCTTGACAGAACCAACGCTGTCAACGTATCCAACGATGCCGGAGAAGAATTCCATACCCTTTTCCTTGATGATGGAAATGAGCTCGATGGTTCCTCTCTGCGAGTTTACGGTAAGTCCGAGACCGCCCTCTTCGACTGCCGCGGTCACGTAGGTCTGCATAGCGAGGATAGCCTTTTCACTTACGTGGAGCACGTGCTGGAGGGGGTTGATAACGACCTGATAGAGCGCAAGGATGATGGGCATCTGAATGAAAAGCTGCAAACAGCCGGAAAAGGGGCTGAAGTTTTCCTTCTGATACATAGCCTGGATCTCCTCGGAGACCTTCATCTGCGTCGCGCGGTCGTTGCGACCCTTATACTTGTTGCGGATCGCCATTTCCTTCGGACGTAATTTTGCTTGTTTAATGGAGTTTTGCTGCTGCTTGATGGTAAAGGGAAGAAGAATGATCTCAACTATGATGGCGAAGATGAAGAGTGCCCAAACATAGTTTCCCGTGATAGAGTCAAGCCAGCCAAGGAATGATCCTATCCAACCGAGGATGGTATCAAACATTTGTCTTTCTTTTCCGCGCGGACCGCGGAATTTCCTCTCGTGTTATTCGGCGGAATCTTGTCCGTCGTCGCAGTCATCGTTACAGAGACTGATACCTCTTTTGACTGTATCCCTGTTTCGCAGACCGTGCTCGGGCACGGGGTCGTATCCGCCCGCGCAAAATGGATTGCAACGGAGGATGCGCCATACCGTCAGTATGGTTCCTACGATAAAGCCGCGTTTACTGTATGCCTCAAGGGCATAGGCAGAGCAAGTCGGAGTGAACCGACAAGTGGGATTCGATTTCAGTCTTGAAAGATATTTCCTGTAGAATTTAATCAGAGCGATACACAGATATTTCATTGAATTTCATCTTTGGGCGCAGGCTTTTCAATGAGTCCGACGCGTTTTAAGCACCAAAGGAGGTCTTTTTTGACATCCTGCATAGATGCATCCGCAATTTTTGCTCGCGCGGCGATCACGATGAGATTGCCGTGCAGAAGCCGTCCCTCGTCCTCGATGAGTCTGTAAGCCTCGCGCATAAGTCTGCGCGCGCGGCTGCGGACAACAGCGCCGCCGATCTTTTTGCCCGTGGTAAGCCCCAGGCGGTTGAGCGGGCGGTGACATGGGTCAGCCTTGACGTAGCGGTGATTCTGGCGGTCGGGAAGAGTATAGACGGCGACGTATTTACCGGGCGCCGACTTGCCCTTCGCATAAGCCTTTTGATAAAGGTGATTTTCTTTGATGGGTGTGTTTTTCATTGTCCTTGTGCTTCCGTTGAAAATTTTGTTTTGAAAAAGGGTAATTCGTCGAAATAACCGGCGTGGCAGACAGGTTAAGTGTCGGCACTCGCCGGTTATTTCGATAGCGATTTAGCGTAAATTGAAAACTTTAATTAATAGGTAAGGCGCTTTCTGCCTTTTGCGCGACGTCTCTTGAGTACTTCTCTGCCGTCACGAGTTCTCATTCTCTTTCTGAAGCCATGCTCCTTCTTGCGCTGACGCTTTTTGGGCTGATAGGTTCTGAACATTTTGTGGCACCTCCTTGAGTGATTATTCGGAAGCGTTTGTTTGGGTTTAATGCCAAAAGCAGCTACGATTCTGAATGCTGCCAACTACGCTCACACACAATGACATCGTATATTATAATATTAAATACCCCCTTTTGTCAAGAGGTATTGCGGAAATTTTTTGTCATTTCACCAAAAAAGTTGATCTTTTTTCGGAATGTTCACGAAAAGTTTGCAATATTGTGAGCGCAAAGCGGTGCACGATGTTCGCAGCGCAGCAGGGGTGAAGGGGGCGCAGCCCCTCTTCAAGAAAGGACGATGTCATCCTGAGGGCGTGCCCGCAGGCATATACGCCCGAAGGATCTCGTGCCGCCCCCATTTACAAGGGCGGCGCGGTGCCTGTACGGTGGAGTTTGATGTGAATAATCGTAGAACTAAAGTTAAATCGCTTTGTTAGCACTTACTATAGTCAACATAAACGAAATTACTGTGTAATTTTGAAAGTACACAGTGATTTTCCATTTTCATATATATTTAGTTTCTTGGTGCTGTACAGACCACTTCGCCAGCACCGCGCTGCCCGAGGAACAACTCGGTCAGCACGAGATCCTTTGGCGGCAGGCGGTCTGCGGACGCCGCCTCAGGATGACATCGTAAGCGATGAAGGGGGGCTGCGCCCCCTTCACCCCTGCTTTGCGAGTGCGAACATATCCTCCTATGTTTTGTTTTCTAACAGATTGTTTCTCTCGTATATCGCACATTGACAAAGCCCAATAATAATGCTATTATATAAAAGGAAGCAAAAAATATTTTCCTTTTCTCGCAAAAAAGCGTGACCGTAGATGAGAAACGGGTACTTATTAAGTGAAGGGACAAGACGATTGTTTAATACTGCGAATTATAATGAAAATCGTTTTTTCGGCGGCTTTGCCGACGAAAAAACACCTCTTAGGCGAGCAAAGCGAGTCCACGCGCCGAGGGGAGCTGCCAAAATCTTTGATTTTGGCAAGCGGCGATAAGCGCGCGTATCCCCGCCGCGCGGTTTTCAATTGTAAAACGCAGTTTTACAATTGCCGAAGCAGAAAGGAGAGAACAATGAATGACGAAAAGATCATCGAGCTTTTTCTCTTGCGCGACGGACGGGCGCTTGAGGAGGTCGATAAAAAGTATGGCGATCTGATCTACTACATCGCCTCGAATTTCCTTGCCCTGCGCGAGGATAGGGAAGAGTGCGTCAATGACGTCTATCTCGCACTCTGGAATGCCATTCCGCCCACAGAGCCGAAAAGCCTTTCGGCGTTCATATCCGAAACCACGCGGCATCAGGCAATGAAAAAATCGCGCGCGAACAACGCCTGGAAGCGCGGCGGACAGGTCAAGTTGGTCAACGAGGAGCTGCTTTCAATGCTCGACGACGGCACCGACCTTTCCGAGCTTTATGAATCGCGCCGCGCGGGCGAGCTGATAAGCAAATTTCTGCGCTCTCTCGGCGAGGGCGACCGTCAGATCTTCTTGATGCGCTATTTCTTCGATATGAGTCCCTCCGACATCGCAAAACAAATGCACAGCGGCGAGAGCAGGATCAAAATGAAGCTCTTCCGCACCCGCAAAAAGCTTGCGGAATATCTAAAAAAGGAAGGTATAATGGTATGAAAAACGAGTTTTTCAAGGATACAAGGATCCTCGACGCTATCGACCATATAGACAGCGACCTCATCGCCGAAACAGTCGCCAAGATTCGCCCGCCCGTCTCACCGAAGAGGGAGGCAGAGCAGTCGAAGAAGACAAAGGTCTTCACCGCTTGGAAACAAGCCGCCGCTCTCGTCGCGTGCGCCGTTCTCATGGGCGCGTTAATTCCCGTGATATCAATGCTCATTAGCCACATAACTCCTGCATCGAGCGATTTTGGCGACGGAATCGCCCCCTCCGGCGGACAGAGCGAGAATCTTGAAACCGAGTCCGAAAATTTGAATAATGAAAGCGAAGGCGCAGTGGAAACGGGAGCACCGACCGAGCGCATAAGCGACGGAAGTGAAGGACTTGAATATCAGATAAATGCCGACGGCGTGAGCGCGTCTTTCATTGGATTTGGGTTCTGCACCGAGGAGAATATCGTTATCGCTTCGACATTTAAGGGTCTTCCCGTCACACAGATGAGGAACGAAGCCTTTCTATGCGGAATGGATCCGCAGTATTGCGGAAACAGCTATGCCAAGAGCATCACTGTGTCTGACACGGTAGAGGAGATTTATCAAGGAATATTTGACCTTTGCCCGAATCTTGAAAGTATCTATATCGGCGCGAATGTCAAATTTATGCGTCCGTTGTTTGCCTCGGAACCTAAAAATGTATATAATCTTAAGAGCATTGAAGTGTCGCCCGACAATCAATACTTTTTCTCAAAAGGAAATTGCCTTGTAGAAACGCAGAGCAAGATCTTGATTCTGGCATACGGAGAGGCTGAGATCCCCGCTGATGGCAGCGTAACTACGATTGGTGAAAAGGCATTTTATTTTTATCCCTATAAATCTATCGTCTTACCCGAAGGCATCGAAACGATTGAAAACGAAGCGTTCAGTCACAGCAGCTTGGGAAGTGTTGTTTTACCTGGAAATTTGAAAAAACTGCAAGCTCACGCGTTTGCGGTTTGTGAAAAACTAAAAACCGTTGATCTGAACGGCTACACGGAGATACCGAGAGGAGCCTTTTATAATGCAAATAATCTCACGGAGATTATCGGATTCGAAAACGTTACGCATATAGGCGATCATGCGTTTTCGGCTTGCAGATCGCTTACCTCGATCACACTCGGCACAAATCTGAGCGAAATAGGTCAGCAAGCATTCTATGCTAATTTTAATTTGTCGACAATTAATTTCGCAGGAACGGTAGAACAGTGGAACGCGGTCAAGAAGGGCGTGGGATGGAATACTCTTATGGACGAGCCCGATTCGCAGGCAAAGATACCCGTTGAGCTTATTAATTGCTCCGACGGTGTCGCAAAGCCATAAAATCAATATATTTCCTAAAAGCAGGATCCCCCGAAAAGGCGATCCTGCTTTTTCTGTTTCCCATACAAGATCGTTCTCAAATAAGGATCAGCAATAAAAAGTCAGATCCGCTTCTTGTTACTTAATGAAAGCCCCGCGCGTTTTTCTTCCTTGACAAATTATTTGCAATATGATAAAATAAATTTGCAGAAATCCGTTACCTGCGCGGGCTAAATTTCGTCTTATAGGATGAAGGAGGAATGAAAGATGGAAGACAAAAGAATAATTGATCTCTTTTTTGCCCGTGACGAGGCGTGTCTTCGCGAGGTGACGAAAAAATACGGCAAGCTGATAATGCACATTGCCGAAAACTTTCTTTCAAGGCGCGAGGACTCGGAAGAGTGCTTCAACGACGTTCTTTTTGAGCTGTGGAATCGCATTCCGCCCGAGCGGCCTTGCGACCTGCGGGCATATATCGCCGCGATAATCCGGAGTCGCGCGATAGATAAGCTCCGTGCGGAGTCGGCGGGAAAGCGTGGCGGAAACGTTCTGATCGTCAGCGACGAGCTTCTGTCCGATCTCTCCGACGGCTCAACTTTGAGCGAAAAATACGAATCGACTCTCGCGGGTGAAGTGATAAACCGCTTCCTCGCCGCAGAGGAAAAGAGCGATCGCGCAGTCTTTGTTATGCGCTATTTTCTGATGGAAAGCGTCAAGGAGATCTCCGCCCGCACGGGCTTTTCCGAGGGCAAGATCAAAATGCTACTTATGAGAATGCGCCGCAGACTCGAAGAAGAACTGAGAAAGGAAGGAATACTGTTATGAAAAACAAAAACGAAAAGCTGATGTCAGCTTTCGACCACATCGACTCGTGCTATATCGGCGAAGCAATGGAATATTACGGCGAAAAAACCGCGAAAAAACCTGCATTTGCCAAAAGAATTAACCGCTACGTAGCCATAGCATCGGCAGCTGCCGCGTGCCTTTTGATCGCCGCTCTTGCGCTTCCCTCTTTGCTGATTGAAAGAGAGCAGGGCAGCTACAATCCCCCGCCTCTCCGCGCGGAGGATACAAACTCCGAGGTTCAGGCCCCGCCCGAGCATGACGGAACCAAGGGACTTGTTTATGAGATCAGAGAAGACGGCGAGACTGCCCGCTTTGTAAGCTTTGGCGCCTGCACCGAGGAGACCGTTGTGATCGCAACCACCTATGACGGCTTGCCGGTCGTTGAGATGATAATGGGGCCTTATCACGATCATAGAAACAGCGGTGACAACGTTCATATGAATGCGATGAGCTCATACGGAAGCACGGATGTAAAGCATCTCATCATATCCGACACCGTTGAAAAATTCGACGATACTATTATGAAGTGCTGCCCCAATATTGAAAGCGTATATATCGGCGCAAAGGTCGAAAAGCTCCGCACCTGGCTTTTCTCGAGCGGTGAAGGTGAAAAGATAGAAAAGATCGAGGTTTCCCCCGATAACGAGGTCTATATGAGCAGCGGAAACTGCATCATTGAAAAGGCAACAAAGACCCTCATCCGCGGATGCAAAACAAGCGTAATTCCCGCCGACGGAAGCGTTGAGATCATCGGACGCAATGCTTTTTCGGGAGCTCTTGGGCTTACTCATATCGAAATTCCCGATTGTGTAACTGCCATCAAAGGCAGCGCATTTAGCTTTACCAACCTTGAAAGCATCACCCTTCCCGCAAGTCTTCAGGAAATGGGCACCTCCGTGTTTGAATTCTGCGATGATCTTGTAAGCGTTGATCTCAACGGATATACTGTGCTTCCCAAGATGACTTTCTGGAGCTGTGATGGGCTCAAGGAGGTAAAGGGTAGTGAAAACCTCGTTGAGATTCAGGACGATAGCTTCAGTCATTGTATGGGTCTTGAAAGCATCACCTTCGGCAAAGCACTTAAAAAGATCGGCTACGGCGCGTTTTATGCTTGCAAAGCCGAAATCACTTACGAGGGCACGGTCGAAGAGTGGAATGCTATCGAAAAAGATGAAAAATGGCAAGTTTACACCGATGCGGATTGGGTTCTCAAAAAGATCGTCTGCACCGACGGCGAAATCATTCCCATCCCACAGCGTCCCGGAAGGAATTAATAATTAACTCAAAATGACCGACCAAAGAATAATCAAGCTATTCGCAAAGCGCGATGAGGATGCCCTTCGCGAGGTGATGAAAAAATACGGCGATTTTTGTCTTGCGATAGCAAAAGACAATATGCCCTCGCACGAAGCGGCGGAAGAATGCGTAAACGAGGCTCTCATTGAGCTCTGGCATAACCTCGCCGAGGATAAGCCGCGCGATCTGTCCGCTTATATCGCCGCCACGGTTGCAAGGTGTGCGGGAGGTAAGAAAAGTGCCGATCTCGCGCGTTACAAAAGGTATATAAAAAAACAGAAGGGCACTCCCCTCCTCGCGGTTGCCGCGGTGCTTATTCTTTGCCTGATTCCCGCCATTTGGCTTTTGCCGCAAAATACCCAAACCGAAGATACAACTCCCGCAGAAACCACTTCAATTCCCGAAACCACAGCGGCACTTGAAGAAACAACTGCGCCACAGCTTGAAAGCAACGGCACACCCGGTCTGCTTTACGAGGTTGCCGAGGATGGCAAAAGCGCGCGCTTCATCGGATTTGGTGACTGCGAGGAAGAAACCGTATATATTGCAAGCACATACGGCACTCTGCCCGTGACAGAGATGATACTCGGCGAGCTTTTGGCTCTTGCCAACACCGAAGGTGCGCAGATAAAGAGTCTGACCGATTACGGCAGTCCATATTTGAAGCATCTCATCATTTCCGACACCGTAGAAGTGGTTGCCGGTGCGATCATTTCCTCTTGCGCTAACATTGAAAGCGTTTATTACGGCAAAAGTGTGCGCGACCCCGGTATCGGATGGAGTACAGGATATAATACGCACAAAAATTTCAAGTCTTTAGAGGTATCGCCCGAAAATGCGATCTATTATAGCAGCGGCAACTGCATCATTGAAAAAGCGACGAAAACCCTCGTGCGCGGATGCGGCGGCAGCGTCATTCCCGACGACGGAAGCATTGAGGTCATCGGCGAGCGTGCGTTCTTTTCTGTCAGTGGACTTACCGAGCTCAATATTCCCGATAGCGTTAAGGTTATTGAAAACCGGGCTTTCTATTTATGCCGTGACCTCACGGAGATTACTCTGCCCGCAGATCTGAAATATCTCGGTGAGGAGGCTTTCCATTTTTGTTCGGGTCTTACAAGTGTCGATCTTAACGGTTACGCGGTGCTGCCAAAGGCAGCTTTCAAGCACTGCGGCCGCCTTGAAGAGCTGAAAGGAAGTGAAAATATCACCGAGATCGGGGAGGAAGCATTAGCTGATTGCAACAAATTGAAGCTGACTCTCGGCACTTTGCTGAAAAAGATCGGCAAATACGCCTTTTTGAATTTTCCGAACAATATAACTTACAAGGGAACAAAGACGGAATGGAATGCCATTGAAAAGGACGTATACTGGGTCGCTCATTCGAGAGCAGCAGGAAAGCTAAGGCTCATTGTTTGCACAAACGGAGGAATAGAAATTACTTCTGCCCAGGTAAAAAACTAAATCTTTCAAAAAACCCGCTTCAAAACGAAGCGGGTTTTATCTTATTTTCTCATTGCTCTGATGGCGTTGAGCACGGCGAGCACCATGACTCCAACGTCAGCGAAGATGCCGAGCCACATGTTCGCAAGTCCCAAGGCGACGAGCGCGAGGCAGCCGAATTTGACGGCGAGGGAGAAGATTATGTTTTGTTTTACGATCGAAATGCATTTGCGTGAGATGGCGATCGCTTTTGCAACGTCGCGCGGGTCGTCCTTCATCAGAACAACGTCCGCCGCCTCAATCGCGGCATCCGAGCCCATCGCGCCCATCGCGATTCCAACGTCCGCGCGCGCAAGCACGGGCGCATCGTTGATTCCGTCGCCGACAAAGGCGACCTTTCGCTTGTCCGAAAGAAGCCCCTCGACCTCGCCGAGCTTATCTGCGGGCAGAAGTGCGGCGCGATATTCTGCAATGCCGAGCTTTTCGCTGACCGATTTTGCGATAGCCTCGCCGTCGCCCGTCAGCATCACGCATTTTTCGATGCCGATCTTTTTAAGCTCCGCGATAGCCTCGCGTGATTCTTCCTTGATCGCGTCCGCGACGAGTAGAATTCCCGCAAATTCGGAGCCGATCGACACGTAAACCGCCGTCGATGCTCCCAAATATTCGGGTGCGTCCGCAATAAGCTTGCGGTTTCCGACTGCGACGGGCACGCCGTCGATCTCGCAGGTGACGCCAAGACCGCCCTCCTCGCGCAGATTCGTCACGCGCGAGTGCTCGATCTCGCCGCCGAACGATGCAACGATGCTTTTTGCAATCGGATGCGTCGAGGATGCCTCCGCGTGCGCGGCAAATTCGATGAGTTTTTCCTTTTCGACTCGATTTTCGATAATTTCCGTGACCTCAAACGAACCGCGCGTCAGCGTGCCCGTCTTGTCGAGGGCAACGATTTTGACTTCCGCGAGTGCTTCGAGGTAGTTTGAACCTTTAACAAGTATTCCTTCGCGGCTCGCACCGCCGATTCCCGCAAAAAAGGTCAGCGGAATGCTGATGACCAGCGCGCAGGGGCAGCTGATGACAAGGAAGGTCAGCGCGCGGTAGAGCCATTCGTGCCACTCGCCAAGTCCGCAAAGGGGCGGGATCACAGCAAGCGCAAGCGCCGCGCCGCAGACCGCGGGGGTATAAACGCGCGCAAAGCGCGAAATGAATTTTTCCGATCTCGATTTGCGCGAGCTTGCGTTTTCAACGAGCTCAAGAATGCGCGAAACCGTCGACTCGCCAAACTCCTTTTCGGTGCGGATGTGCAAAAGACCCGTCAGATTGACGCAACCGCTGATGACGGCGCCGCCCGCCGCAATCTCGCGCGGAACGCTCTCGCCCGTCAATGCGGAGGTGTCAACCGAGCTCTCGCCCTCGGTCACAACGCCGTCGATCGGCACTTTCTCGCCGGGGCGAACGACGATTATTTCACCAACTGCAACCTCGGTGGGATCGACCTCGATGACCTCGCCCCCACGCAGCACGTTTGCCGAATCGGGGCGGATGTCCATCAACTCCGCGATATTTTTGCGGCTCTTGCCGACAGCAATCGACTGGAACAGCTCGCCCGTCTGGTAAAAGAGCATAACCGCGACCGCCTCGTTGTAGTCGCCGCTTTTCGTGTAAATGGCAAGTGCAAAGGCACCAACGGTGGCTATCGCCATAAGGAAGTTTTCATCAAGAAACTGACGGTTCCAAAGCCCGCACATAGCCTCCCAAAGGATGTCGTAGCCGATGAGAAGGTAGAGCGCGGTGAACAGCGCAAGGCGCAAAATTCCCTCAAGGGGCAAAATATTGAGCAAAAGCGTGCCCGCGGCGGCTGTAATTATCCGCCCGAGCATTATCTTGTGCCGTTTTTTCATCACATTTCGATGTCGAAATGACGCTCAACCTTGCGGCAGGTCTTAAGAATCTCTTTAAGTACCTTAGTCTCGTCCGCGCCATCAGCGAAAACAACGGTCATTTTCTGTGTCATAAAGTTGATCGCGAGGTCAGCAACACCCGCCACCTTCTTTGCGGCGTCCTCCGCCTTTGCGGCACAATGCGCGCAGTCAACCTCAATCTTATAAATCTTTTTCATAATGCAATATCTCCTTGAAATTTTTACAATTAAACGCTTGTTTAATCGTTTCGAAAGTATTATACTGTTTGTAGCAAGAAAAATCAATATAATTCAATCTTTTGCGACCAAAAAAGCTAATTATATTTCCAAAAAGGAGAAGAAAATGGCACATCTCCACACACTTATCGACAATGAAAATTTTGAATCCGCCGCCGAGTTTTTCAAGATGCTCGCTGATGGGACGAGGATCAAAATATTTTGGCTTCTTTGCCACAGCGAGGAATGCGGCGTCGGGCTTTCCGAAAGGTTCGGCATTTCGGGCCCCGCGGTGGCGCATCACCTGCGCGTTTTGCGCGAATGCGGGCTGATCGACTCACGCCGCGAGGGCAAGGAGGTCTATTACCGCATCGCCGACAGCGAGGTCGGTCTTGCGATGCACACCGCCGTTGAGAGCATAATGGAGGTCGCCTGCCCCGAAAGCGAGGGCGGCGCAACGAGCGCCCAGACCGTCCGCAAGGTGCACGACTATCTGCTCGAGCACATCTCCGAGCGCGTGACGATCGAGGAGCTTTCGCACAAATTCCACATCAACCCAACCACGCTCAAAAAGGCTTTCAAGGAAGAATACGGCTCCTCGATCGCGGCGCACACCAAGGAGCACCGCATGGAACGCGCAGAAATGCTGCTTCGCGAGGGTAGCGGTAGCATAGCCGAGATATCCCGCGCCGTCGGATTTGACAGCGCCAGCCGTTTTGCCTCTGCATTCAAGGAAAAATACGGCATCACCCCCGGCGATTACAGGAGGAAGAAATAAAAAATCTGTTTGAGCGCGCTCAACGTATCGCAACAACAATTTGCACAAAAGTCACCGTGAAAAATTGTGCATAAAGCTGAAAATTCAAAAAATCGGTGACGTGAGTGCTTCAAAACGCTTCTTGTTTAGTGAAAGGAGATGACAAAAATGGATGACAAAAGAATAATAGAACTCTTCTTCGCACGCGATGAGGAAGCGCTGGCGCAGACCGAAAAGAAATACGGCTCACTTTGCAGATACATCGCATCGAACATTCTTGCCATCCGCGAGGATGCTGAAGAATGTGTCAGCGACGTTATGCTCGCGCTCTGGCAAAGCATACCGCCCGATTGCCCGCGCGATCTTCGCGCATACATAGGCAAATCGGTTCGAAACCGCGCCCACGAGATCTCGCGTGGGCAGAATGCCTGGAAGCGCGGCGGCAGGGTGCAGATAGTGGGGGACGAATTCCTTTCAATGCTCGATGACGGCACCGATCTCGCTGATCAGTTCGAGGCAAAGCGCGCGGGCAAGCTCATAAGCGATGCCCTTCAAAAATTGAACAAAAGCGACAAAAAGATCTTTGTTCTGCGCTATTGGATGTCCCTTGAGATCAATCAGATCACGGAGCTGACCGGCTACGGCGAGAGCCGAATCAAAATGTCGCTCCTCCGAACAAGAAAAAAGCTCGCCGAGGAGCTGAAAAAAGGAGGTTTCACGGTATGAGAAGCAATATAAAGCTCCAAAACAGACGCCTGCTTGAGGCTCTCTATTATATCGACGAGGAAGTCCTTGCCGACGTGCTCGCCGACGTCACCGTCCCCGAGCCCTCCGCACCTCTGCCGAGGAAAAAGGCAGTCATTCGCTCGATAAAATACGCCGCTCTCCTCGCAGCTTGCGCCCTCCTTGTCGGCGCGGTGTTCCCCATCGTATCCTATATTATGGGCATTATCGATTTGAATCCCGGCTCAATTACTACATCGGAGAGTACCGATTCTTCGGAGGTTATCAGAACGGGTTATCAGGTCTTCGGCGATGAGATTTATTTCCTTGATACGGGACGCCTTACACGCTATCTGCCCGAAACGGGTGAGCTCCGCGATCTCAGCGGCAAGACGGAAGAGGTGCCCGGCAAAGAGGTAAAATGTCTTTCCCAGATTGCGGACGGCAAGCTTTACTACATTTATGAGGATACTTCCACCGTTTATGAGGATACTTCCCTTATTTATATGGATCCCTCCATCCCTACTAACGGGCACAACAGCTACGTCGCAGTTTTTGATCTTTTAACGATGCAATCGGTCGATCTCTGCGAGATCTCATATCACTATACCATCGGAAAAGGCTATGTTTACGGAGATTATTATTACTACTACAGATCGATCAATATCGTAGAGCCGCGAGGCCAGTTATGCAGAATTCCGCTCTTGGGCGGTGAAGAAGAAGTCGTCAAAGATTTTGAAGGAGAAGAAGAGCTCTTTATGATCGCAGACGGGGAGATCATAACGATCAATACTTCTTCTGAGGTTTCCGCCGACACGGTCACGGAAATTTCGGTAATCAAATCATATAATATCGAAACCGGAAACGAACGAATGCTTTGGAACGGTGAGATTGCCAAATACGAGAGTGCGATAAATCCCTCATACCTTGACGGTAAGCTGTACTTTCTTGCAAGCGGCAGTCAAGGCAATGATCTTATTGCCGTTGACGTCAAGAGCGGAAGATCAAAAATCCTTATAAGCGGGATTGCAAGCTATTGGCTTATGAATAACGGAATATATTACTATCCTTTCGAATTGCGCGAGGTTAATTATCGTTCACCGTTTGCTGCCGAGCCAAGCAATTATGAAACCCATGAATCAAGCATTTTGCGTTATTGCAGACTCAATGGCAAGAATGACCGCGAGGCATATAGCAATTCAGATATTACGGCTTTTTATCCTGCGGAGCAGATCATCGCCTGCGGAAAAATGATAGGCGATTTCTGCGGATCATTCCCCGAGCTTGGAATGGAGAGCGGACGTGCTTGGATTGAGATAGATCTTGAAACAGGGAAGATCAGAAAACTGCAATTGGTTCAAAAAGTGATCAAACCTGCGGTAAGCGAAAAGGAATTGGCGGATATCAATGCCGCTTGGGCTGCAAAAAAGGGTGACGGCAGTATATTTGTCGAATCGCGCATGTTGCTTGGATTGTGGAGCGATAAGATGTGTGCCGTAGAATATGGCGATTGTGTTCTGGCAAGATTCGGAGAGAGTATCGTCATTTGCCGACACACCAAAAAGACGACGAGGATCACTCGCGAGATCATCGGCGAGCATCAGCTTTTGTTTGGGCACGTCTGCGAGATATGGGTCTGCCACAAGGCGAAGTATTACACCGTCACAGAGGCTTATGAGAATAATATTCTCACAAAGGACAACATCGCGGAACTCGAAGCGCGACAGCGGGAGCATAATAAAGTGTATACGCTCGATGATTATGTGCGGGAAGACTATCAGTATCTTGAATTTATGCCTGATCTTGAACTTATCACAAAGAAAGAAATGGCAGAGATCGACAGAACTTATATTCAGTATAGATACGAGCGCAGTTTTGAGTCAGTATTGGAGCAATGGGCCGATAGGAGCCGAGGTGAAGCTGAATATATGGCAGAACATGAGTCAGGCAGTTTGCTGGATTTTTATAGGAATAAGCTTTTCAGCCAAAAGTATGAAAATTACAGATATTACGGTATTGTAAATGGTTTTGTGGTTTTAGCGGTAAACGACGGTTATCCTATTAGGACCTACAATATTGCCGGACACACGATGTATTTCAAATACCCCAGCAGCATATACATTTATGCTGATGGTGAATTCCTGCTTATGCGTAATGCTTATTCAGATGGTATACTTTCGTCGGATGATATTGCGGAAATTGCTCGCAGGCATTGGCTTTATAACGATTATCTTGGACTCCCAAATGTCAAACCTGAGATAATCGTTGAAAAAGTGCAGCCAAAATACCTTGAATTCGAAGGATTGGAACCGCTCAGCGAGGATGAAATGCACTCTATTCGCGAGATTTGGGCAAAATATTTTTATGATAATTCATATAATACTGAATATAAAACTTATTTGTCTACTTACGGTGCCGAGCTTGCCGAACAGGTCGCCAAAGAATTGACCGAGGGAAAGTACGAAAAATACCGCGAGGAATTGTTTAACGAGAGTAATTATTACTATTGCGGTTATTTAGGTAAATTCGGTGATACTGTTGTCCTTTTGAGGCGGGGCATGTTGGCTGTCGTGAAACAATATGAATTTGAGGGCAAAGAATATTGGGTACAAAGTCCGGGAATCTATATTTGCTACAACGGCGAGATCATCGGACTTAATGACGCTTACGAAAAAGGCTTGCTGAATATCGATCAGATCGACGAGATATTCAATGTAAGAATAAAGAGGTATAATGATAAGATCTCTTGATTTACATTATGATCTTATCTATCAAATGCGTAGCGGGCGGGATTTTCATCCCGCCCGTTTTATATTGATTCCTACATATTTTTCGATGTATTTGACATATATGATATAATAAAATCGTTGAAAAATGCCCGGTATTGCCTTAATCAAATTTAACCGTGGGGATCATTTCGAACTCGCCGGTTTTGAGGTTGAGGGCGGCAAAACCGCTGTCAAGGATACGCATTTCGTATTTTGATGCCTTTCTCAAAGAACCGATGATATGGTCACCCACACGGCGGTAAGGCTTAAAGTCGATGTTTTCACCTTCGAAAACAAGGGATTGGTTCCCGCCGCGCGCATCGGTGAGATAGAATTGCATATCCACCTTGCAATTCAGCTTGAGCTCGGTCTCGGATTTCAGCTTCGAGATCTCGTCGGGGTCGGTCACGTTCGGATAATTTTTCGCGATATAGGCATCCGGATCCTTGTGGTACTTGTTATATTCCTCAATGCGCGAGGTAGTGGTGAACCCGAGCTCGCCCGAATCCAGATAAACGTACTGGATATTGCCGAAATCGATCGTTGATGCCGAATCCGTCGTGAGATCATAAACACGCACGGTGTTGTTTTCGCCTGCACCGTATGCAATCGTTCCGCAGACGAACATGGGAACAAAATTGAAGTTCGCCATCTTTCTGTAATTTTCGCCCGAATAGTCGCAGGTCCAGATCTCGGACTCATAATGTATCTCAATGAACGGATCTTCGCTGAAGAAGAAGCGTTTGTTGGTCATACCGACAAGATACATTTTTGCAGGGATATCGCACAACCTATCTGCCGTGTCTGTCGCGGGATCGTAGCAGACGATATAATTGCGGGTCTGCCCCGAATTCTGACCTGCATCCCATGACACATCCGATACACTCAAATATACCTTTCCATCCATAGCAAAGGCAGATTTTGGAGTTGGGTGGGGACTATCAGCTTGGCTCTTTTCCGCGATCACCCGCGCCTCGCCGGTCTTCATATTGTAAAGGCGCACTTGAGTTTCGTCGTTGAATTCAATATCAACAGCTTTCGTACACTGATACAAGCACCAATCATCAAAAACGGTGATGGAGTCAATATTCCACCCTGCGGGCACGAAAACGGGGCAGCTTTCGTCCGTGTGCTTGCAGGACGGCTTGATGCAAATGCTTGTGCTCGTTTTTGTCACGGGGTCGTACTTGTAAAGATATCCGAAGTAATCGTACAATCCACCCTCAAAATCCTTGTATGCCCTCGATTTGTGAATCCAGCACCCGTCGTATTCAACGCCGAGAAAGTAGGAGGGATAGGACAAAAATCCGTCTCCTGCCGTAAAATATTCCTCGGGGAGATCATCGATTACGGGCGAGTCGTTTTCGTTTGTTTCAAGAATGTTCGATTCGTTCTCGGTGCCCGCGGGGTTGAAGAGCTCGGGGATGTAATTTACAAGCCTTCCCGCGAGCGGGACAGCCGCGCCGAGAAGCACGAGGCACGCGGCAAGCAGAGCGACCTGCTTGATGATCTTTGATTTGTTTGCGCTGCGCTCGTTGATTTCCTCGGCGCGCGGCTTGATTCTTTTTGCGGCGGATTCAATAAATTTGTCGTCGATGTGCTCGAACGCGGAGATCAGCCGCTTATCGTTTTTGTTTTTCATACCAAAATACCCTCCTTTTGCAGTTTTTCTGCAAGTTTTCGGCGAGTGCGGAAAAGGATCGTTTTCACCTTTCCCTCGCTGAATCCCATATCGGCGGCAACGTGCGCAACCTTTTCGCCGAAATAGTGGTGCAGGACGAACACGTCGCGCTCGTGCTCGGGCAGGCTTTCAAGGAGCTCGTTGAGGATCTCGCCTGCGCGCGCCGATTCGAATTGCTCGCACAAATCGAAGGAATCGGGGATCGCTTCAAGAAAATCCTCGCCGATCTCGGCAAAGCTCTTCGAGCGCCGCCAGACGTTTTCGGATCGCGTTTTCTTCATGGCGAGATTGCGGACGATCTTTGCGATGTAAGCCTTCAGACATTGCGGTCTTTCGGGCGGAATCGCATTCCAAAGCGCCAAAAGCAGATCGTTGAGGCATTCCTCGCGGTCCTCGCGCAGAGAAAGAATATTCGCCGCCACCGTGTGGCAAAACGCGCCGTATTTCGCTTGCGTTTCCGCAAGCGCCGCCTCGTCGCGCTCAAAAAGCATTTCAATTATCTTTTCATCCTGCATAGCTTCGCCTCCTCTTTTAAAGTCTTAAAGGGTCCCTTCACCTATCAAGTACCACCCCGGGGCATTTTGGTTTCATAAATTTCGGTATTTTTCAGAACTTTGTGGACTTGCACAAATTGACCCAACCCATTTTGTGCAGATTCACAAATATAATAGCATATTTATTTGAGTTTGTCAACAAAGAAGTCCCGCAGGCGAAAGCCTGCGGGAGAATTATTTAATTCTGCGTCGAAGTTTCAATCGGGAAGCGGTCGAGGTGGTACCAGATGACGTGATCTTTGTCAAAACGCTTGGTGTACTCGTTGAACTCCTCTCGGGTGACCTTTTTGCCTGCAATATCATATTCGGCATCCGCTCCGAATATATGATATTTGCAATGCGTCACGATCGTGTAGCTCTCGCCGGAGAAGCGGATGGTTGCGTAGCAATCATATCTCATCGGGGTGTCTATACACCATATAAACGAGCCGTCCGCTTTGATATCTTCCATATAATCACCGTTATGGAGCGTGCTGCCGCCGAAATGGTAGCCGTAAACGACGCCGCCCTCCTCGCGGAGGATGATCTTGTCGCCTGAATTGGATTCATAGTAGGTATCGGTAAAATAAGTTGACACCACGACCTCAAGCTTTCCGTCGCCGTCCATATCAAGGACTGCGTAAGCAACGTTATCCTTCTCCTTGAGTATGCCATTTTCCCAAGAGGTTTCGATATCTTCAAGCAGAATATCCACGCCCTTGCCCGCGTAGCGGAAGGTCGCCTTGCCGAGAAGCACGTCGCGCAGCGCCTCGGGGATCTTTGACATATCGGAATAATCCTCGGGCGGGGCGTCCGCGGTGATATTGCCGTCCGCGCAACGGATCACGGCAAGCGCGGTGTCGGTATCCCAGTTTGCACCCTTTGAGATCTTTGCCCACTCTGCCATACTGCCCTCAAAGACGATCTCGCGAAGCGCGGTGCATCCTTTGAAAGCCTCCGACTTGATCGATGTCACGGATGCGGGAAGCGTGATGGTTTCAAGAGAGATGCAATTGCGGAAAGCCTCGGCGCCGATCTCTGTGATGTCGCCCTCGATGGTGATCTTTTTGAGCGAGGTGCAGTTGTAGAACGCCTCGGAATAGATCCGAATCAGACCGGAGGGCAGAACGATCTCTTCGAGCGCGGTGCAGCCGAAGAACATATCGTACATACTCCTCATACTTTCGGGCAGGATAACGGTGCGCAAGCTTGTGCAATCGTTAAAAGCTGCGTGTGTCACGGTCTCGGGGAGCACGACCTCGGTAAGGCTTGTGCATCTGCGGATGTCAAAGTCTTTAACTCCGCAAGGTACAACGATGCGCTTGAGGCTCGTGCAGGAGTCGAAAATACCCCAAGTCCAATATTCGACCTCTTTGGGCAGGCTGACCTCTTCAAGCGCGGTGCATCCCACAAAGACTTCGGTTCCGAAGTGCTTGACGTTATCGCCGATATCAATTTTCTTCAGCGATGTGCATCCGCCAAATGCATATGAGCCGATACTCTCAAGACTTTCGGGGAAGCTTGCACTCTCAAGAGAGGAACAACCGCTGAAAGCACCCGCCTCGATGCTGACGACTCCCTCGGGGATAACGATCGACTTGAGATCCTTGAATCCCGCAAAAGTGCCGTATCCGATGCTCTTTATGCTTCCGTCGGTCGGTATCTTGCCGTACTTGTTGACGATCATAAGCGTGCCGTTGTCCTTCTTAATAAGGCAATTATCTTTTGCGTAATAAGTCTTATTGCCCGCCGCAACCGTTATCACTTCAAGATTTCTGAGATCGAAATAGGATTCGATCGGATAATCGATCTCGACAAGGGTGCTCGGGATATGGAGCTTTTTGAGATTTGGGTTGTTGCCTATTGCGTTATTCCAAAGATGGGTAACGCCCTCGGGGATGATCAGCTCGGTGATCTCTTCGTTGCCCCAAAGCACGCCCTCACCGAAGACCTCAATGCTTCCGTCAGTCGGGAAGGTGGGTTTGCCGAATACCTGCAGGAGCGTTTTTGTTTCCATGTCGATAAAGCAATTACCGACACAGCGGTATCTCGGGTTGTCGGGGTGGATCTCGAGGGTCACGAGAGTTTCGCAGGCGATCCAATAGAGATCGGTCACATTTTTTGGAATATAGAGCTTTTTGATCGATGTTCCGTAGAAAGCGTCGCCTCGAAGGCTGGTCAGATTTTCGGGAAGATCAATGCTCTTGAGAGCGGGGCAATACCCAAATGCATAATCTCCTATGCTGAGCAAAGACTCCGGCAGCTTAACGCTCTTGAGCGAAGGACAGTTATGGAATGCATATTCGCCGATGAAGGTTATTCCTTCGGGGATTATAACGCTTTCAATATGAGTTTTATTCTGAAGCGCGCGATCATATATGCGGGTTACCTTGTATCCCTTATATTCCGTTGCAATTATAATTTCCGCTTCGGTGCAATTCTGATCTATACCCCTCAGGTATGCATAGCCCTCATTGGATATGCCGTAATACAGACCGGGTGTGCCGTCGTTTACCTCTGCGGGCACGTCTACGGTCAAGGTGCCGTCGGAGCAGGTGACTGTGGTAAAATTACAGCCGATATTCCAATTTTTGCCCAGCTTTATCTGCTTCCACTGATCGCGTGTGCCCTTGAAAGTCACCGTTTCAAGGTCTATACAGCCGCGGAATGCATCCGCGCCGATCTCCGAAACGGTTGCGGGGATGGTTATGCTTGAGAGTCGATTGCAGTATATGAACTGCCCCTCGCAGATCTCGACAAGACTCTGCGGCAACGTTATCTTTTGCACCACATTGACTTTGCCCTTGAAAACGTCGGGCGCAATGTGGGTGACGGGTACGCCGTTATAGATATCGGCAAATTTTGCACCGCTCGAGAACCACCATTTGCCAAGGTCGGTGAGAGTTGCGGAATTGCCGTCAGCGTTCATAACGTGGACAAGACCGGGCGCGCCGTTGTGATTCAGCGGATCATTGACGCCGATAGTTTTGTCGGAGCATTTGACGTCGGTGAAAAGAGCCCCGTCGCGCCAATTTGCAGATTTCGTGATGCCCTGCCAATCCGTCGAGACGCCAAGGTAGACGAATTCTCCAAGAGAGCTGCAGCCGTAAAAAGCGTTTGATTGAATCTTTTGCAGCGACTCGCCGACGGTCACGCTCTTCAGAGCGGCGCAGCCGTAAAAGGCATTGTTGCGTATCTCGGAAAGATTGTCGGCAAATTCGACCTCTTCAAGGCTTGTGCAGCCGTAAAACATTTCAGCCGGGACGTAATAATAGGTTCTGACATGCCTGAAGCTCTTGAGGCTTGTGCAGTTCTTGAAAGCAGCTTCGCCATAGGTGATCAGTCCGCTATCGGAGATCTCAACGCTCTCAAGTGCGGTGCATCCCTCAAATGTGGATTTGCCAAAATATATATCGGAATTATTCCAGCTTGAATACCTGTCGATAATTAGAGTCTTGATCGAAGTGCAGTCCTTAAACGCAGCCTCTCCGACGGATTTGATATAGCTTCCGACCCGTAAAGACGTGAGCGAAGTGCATCCACTGAAGGCATATTTTCCGATAGTCTTCACATTACGCAGGAATTCGACCGCCTCGAGCGCGGAGCATTCATAGAAGGCGTAATCCGAGATCGTTGTCAGACTCTCGGGGAGGGTTACACTCTTGAGAGCGGTGCAGTTACGGAAAGCCGATTCCTCAATGGTTGTGACGGAATCGGGAATGATGACCGCTTCTATTCCCGATCCCTTAAAAGCGGATTTGCCGATATAAACGATTCCAAGATCGTCGGGGATAACGCTTGTGGAAAATCCGAGGACCAGCCGCTTGAGCGGAATGTTGACAAGGCAGTTGCCCTTGACAACGTAGTTGCCGTTATCCGCGGCGGTGAGGGAGGAAAGCTTGGGGCATCCAACAAGCGCGCCTTCCTCGAACGTTTCAAGACTTGCGGGCAGAGCGACGGTTTCAAGCTCGGGGCAATTCGCGATCGCGCCCGCTTTGATCGTCTTGACGCCCTCGGGGATGACAAGAGATGTGAGCTCTCTGAGGTTCGCAATAGACCCCTCACCTATGGTTTCAACGCTGCCGTCGCTCGGAATCTGTGCCGAGGCAGTCGCAAAAACCAAGGCTTTGGTGTTTTTGTTGATGATACAGCCGTTTATGGCAGAATATGTCATGTTTTCGGGCGAGATCTCAATGCTCTCGAGTAAAGGGCAATCTTTGAGGAGAGAGGGAGTAAAAAATCTCACGCCCGCGCCTATGACAAGCTTTTTCAGATTGGTACAGCCCGCGAAAGCTCCGGCGGGAATTGTGGTGACGCTGTCGGGCAGAGTGATAGATTCGATCTTCTCGCCGCCCGCAAAAGCGCCTGCGCTGATATCGGTAACCTGCGCGCCGTTGTATGTCGATGCCACAACGACGTCCGTGTCAGTACACGTGCCAATGCTGACAAGACGCGCGCGGGATGAGGTTCCGACGACAAAATATTCGAGCCCGCGTGAGCCGTCGTAAACATCCTCGACCGGAGCGGTCGTTTCTTCCGAGGTCGTTTCCTCTGCTGTTGTTTCCTCCGCGGTTGTTTCGGGTACGGAAGTGGTTTCTTCGGCTGTAGTTTCGGGCGAAGTTGTTACCGCCGGGGATTCGGTGACGGTCGGGGGCGCGGTCGTGTCCACGCCGCCCTCGCCGCGACAGCCTGTAAATACAAGCACAAGCGCGAGCAGCATAACCAAAGTAACGTTTATTTTTTTCATTAATAACTCCTTTTTCGAATGGTAGGTGTGAACTTCGATTTTCTTCGGGGAAGCATCAGCCTTCCTCTCGATTTAAGTATATCATATTATTTTTTCGTTGTCAATAATTTTTTCTGTGAACATAATAATACGAAAAAAACTTCCCGAACCGTTTTTACGGTTCGGAAAGTCAGACTGCTGACAAACGTATATTAAAAATTAACATATAGCAATATGCACAAATAATTAGCAAAAAGCTATGTTCGCACTCGCAATGCAGGGGTGAAGGGGGCGCAGCCCCCTTCAAAAGAAACGATGTCATCCTGAGGCGGCGCCCGCAGGCTGCCTGCGCCCGGTAGGTCTGTCGGTTTTTCGAAGGAAAATGGAGGCGTAAGCCGAGAAGACAGACCT
>JAGBRZ010000196.1 GCA_017632155.1 Clostridia bacterium | reverse complement strand
TTTTGTCTGTGTAGGTTCTGAAAGTTTCGCATTGGAGCTGATACCACATCTCATAAAGTTCAGAGATTTTTTCGTCTTCTGCAATCATTCTCACGATGTCATCGACGATACTCTTGGCACTTTTTTCGAGATAGCCGTATACTTTTTTTCCCTTATGCGTGGAAATTGCTTCTGAAAGCAATTCGAATTTTTGCATCATTTCGGGCTGAATGCTTACAGGGTTGCGATGAATTTCATCGACCAGTGAAGCGATTCTTAATCGAAATTCTTCTTTCAGAGAGTCACGTGTTTCGGTCTGTTCTTTATACATAGCCATATTATCTTGGCGAAAAATTGATTTTGCAACGGCTCTTTTAATATTTTCAATGCCACCCGTTGAGAGGTATGGCTCTTGCGGATTGCTTGACCAAACCAGCATGTGCGCGTGAGGATGTGATTTCTCATTGTGAAAGGCTGCATACCATCGCAAGTTTTTAGGCTCTATACCCATTTCTTTAGCGATATCATTTCGATGAGAACGTAGCAGATTCATCCATTGGCTTGCGGAATTATATCCGAGTCTTTCAGCATCTTCTCGCTTCAAAGAAAAAATCATCCCCCACACATTGCCAGTGTGATTGTCTATTTCCTCTGCGATTTTCGATAAAACAACAGGCTGTCCTTCATCGGTAAACAATCCATTAGAGCCTTTTCGCTCTCCCATATATCCAGCCATACCGCTTCGAGGGAGGATTTCAACTCCGTCACGGGTGGCAATATAATTTGCATAGCCACCTCGTGAAGAGCCTGACGGTGTTTTGGAATACGGTTTATAAAACGGAGCTTTGAGGATAAGTTTTGCCACTGTTAATCAATATAATCGAGATTGACCGAGCCGTTTGTTTCTTTCACGAGCTGAATTGCTTCGGCACGAATGGCTTGGACTTCTTCGGGTTTGTAATTGAAATCGTGGTAAATCAAACGGGTAAGCAGATGAAGTTCGACAGCATTTTTGAACATCAGCCGAGCGATTCTGTCCTCACTATCTCTGACAGTTGCTCTCATGACAGATTCAAGTGCAGGTGTCAAAAACTTTTCTGTGGTGTCACGAGACTTCCATTCAGCAAAGAAATCCACAGCATCACGGATGAATTCGTTTGTGTTTTTATACCCAAACTCTTTGCACATCTGCTCACAAAGTTTCCATTGGTCGGGGCGTAATCTCACGCCCCTCGACTGCAAATTTTCTGACATTTTGAAAATATCCTTTCTGAAAAAATGAAGGAGTTCCGAAAAACTCCCCTAAAAGTCTGGGCACGCAGTTTTTTGGAATGAGACACATTTGCTACTTGAGGTTATTTGGCGAAACCTCTCGAAATTGCCCTAAAACCTCGTAGAATCTTGCGACCGGCGTTGCCGGACGCTGTAAATTCCGGGCGTTTGCGCACGTGTTTATCCTGCTTCAAAATCGGAAATCGCCCTATCGAACGATATCCGTTGACTTGTGGTGACATCCGTGTTTCATATCTACTTCTGCGTGTCCTGACTTTCATATTGTTACTCCGAATCTACAGGCTTCTGCATCGGAGCGTTGCGGTTGATATACCCCCGAACCTGTGCAGGGACATTCTTGCGGAATATGACATCCATGGCTTCTATGAGCTCATTTTCTAACGTGGCGTTTCTTTCACCAAGATAGAAGCGGAGAGCTTCAAGCTTTTCGGCATCATATTCGATCTGAACGGTTGCACGTTTACTATCAGATGTGTTCTTCATAGCATCTCCTGTTTATTTCCGAAGTTGGATTCCATCCATTCTTCATCTGTGAATTTGTCATCAATGCTTACTCTGAATTCAGAGTTGTCTGTGTGTTCGAATCTCGTATTCTCAAAGCACGAGTTGTGATAGTTTCCGTTGAACAGTTCACATCGGTAGAATAGAGCATTTGCAAAATTACCGTGATACAAGGTTGTGAAACTCAAATCGCAGTTGTTGAGAAATGTATTCCTCATATTGATCTCGTCACCCGAGATATACTGCATCTCACAACCTTCCAGTCGAGCTTCAGAGAAATCTGCGAAGCAAAGTTCCGTGCCACGGAGGTTGCAATTTTCGAGCATCGCATCATGGAAATTTGCACTCAGTAATTTTCTGTTGGCAAGATTGAGTCCGTGCATATAGCATCCACTAAAATCTGCCTGTTCACCGCCGGGGATATCGTTAAGCCAGAGAACGTGCTTTGCATATCGAAGCTCGAATTCCTCGGCATCGATTTTTTCATAATCATCTGCCGAGGGAGTCATCGGAGCATCGGGATCCTGAAACCATTCACGCTGACTTATCTCATCGCCGTAGCCATCGTAGACGTAGGCGAAGTCACCGAGTCTGTCCATATCACATCCCGACAGTTCAATATATCCCTTACCGTTCTCAACATAGATGCGTTCCACCTTTGCGGAGAGAACGTCAGCCCATTCTTTTTTACCTGCAGGCGTGATCATTCGTTCGCTGATTTCACTTGACAATGAGATGGCTCGGTCGCTTCCTTTTTCAATGAATGTTACATCCTTGAGACCGAAGCCAAGCAATGATCTCAAAGAGAATTCCGGTTCTTCCACTTGAGGACAAAATGTGAGACCGCATGTGAGTTCCAAGCCGTCTTCGGTAACAACCACTGCATCGATTTCCTCGCGGCTTTCAAGTTCTTCGGTGAGGAGATCTGCAAGCTCACTGTTCTTTGTAATGTCGATATCATAGTGGTGGTAGATCTCATCAAACGAAACTGCCCACACACCATCGGAGGTATTTCCTGTTCCTTCGGTTACGCAGTAGTCTGCGATTCGTGCGATCTCGTAATCAAGATGAGGCTTGGCAAAAGGCAAATATGCAGAGTACCGCGCATAAGCAGAACCCTCGCTGTTTACAAGGATACCTTCACCGGTTTTAGCATTGAGGACGAGTAGTGCATGGGTGATGCCATCTCTTTCAACGTGGAGAGAACCCTCGTATCTCTCAATGAAATCATAGTCATCGAGCAGATGCTTAGAGAAGTATTCCCACTGGGTACTGTCAAGGGTTTCGAGTGCCACGATCTTAAATTCTTGAACATCAAGCTCACTCGCTTTCCGTTCAAATCTTACTTTGTGTGTTATGGTTACTCACCTCCAAAATATTGGTTGAATTGAGTTCTGTCGGCATCGGAGAATTCGACGCCGAAAGCAGAAGAAATATTAGTTAGCAGGTCGGATTCATCGCTTACGGTAAGGAAGCAGTCTGCTAACCTTTGATAGAAATTTTCCTCACTATATCTGTCCGTGAGGGAGGACAGGTAGATAAGTTTTGCTTTTGAAATATCGGCACTCATCAATCCGTTTTCTCTGAATACGGTTTCTATGGTCTGAAGCTGAACTTCGTTTTCATCAATCTGTTCTCGGATCTCTGTTGGCAGATTTTGATAGACCGCGTCGTAACCGACGATCTCGGTAACCTCGCCACCTGACATCCAACCGAAAAGACCATATAGCGCAATCACTGGTATAAGGACAATAAACAGGGCTATGCCAATGACATAGCCCAAAAACTTTCTGCCTTTCTTATCACCGACAAGGAATTGAAGCACTTTAAGTGCCACCTTGCCTACGGCTGCCCAGAATGCGGCAATCACCTTCCTTCATGTTTCGTTGTTACATCGTCATATCAAACGAATCGTCCTCGTCGATATCTTCGGGATCCTCCGAAGCGAACTCGGACATATACTGCTCGTATGCGGTGTTGTATTTCTCGTAGTTTTCAGCTCCCATATCCTTGAGGGACTGTTCATCGAACTCCCACAATGGGTATTCGCAAAAGCCACTGTGCTTGGTGAAGCCTGTGGGCTTTGCCATGCCTTGTTCGAGCAGTTGAGCTGTGAAGTCACAGTTGTTCGAATCGATATAGGCACAGTTTTTCATGCCGATGAATTCACCGAATGAAACCGTCAGCATGCAGTATTCTTCGGGTTCGGCTACGTTGGTCACATCTTCAAGTACGATTGCCAAGCCGGGCATCTCCTTACCCATGAAGTCGGTTACGGAATATAACTCCAAGCGTGGCTGTACGGTCAACTCGCGACCATAAAAATCTTTGATCTGATATTGCATCGTGTTTCCTTTCTTCGAAAGCATTTTTCTTTGATTACTGCGTAATTATTTCTAACCCTTGACTGGCTTATTATAATTGCCTACGAGGCTCAAAAAGCCCCGACACGCCTTGGTTGTTAGAGGTGAAGGTATGTGTGGTGGGTGTACATGCCACTCGCCACACAAGCCTTCCAAAGCCTTGACTGGTCTTGGGTTATCTGCCACCAGCTTCGCCGAACAGCTTCGCCTTATAATCGGGGGCTTTTACCTGCAGGAGATATCTTTCGTTACCGCACTTGAAGAGACAAGTACCTCTTTCGGGATACTTGATGAGGTCGAACTCACTTTCTTCAAGCTGGAGTGCATCGATATAATCTCTTGCATTGATGTTACCGCCGTTGAAAAGGAACTGATGTGTAGGAATCGAGAACAGAGGCTTTGTGAATTCCTTGATCTCGGGCAAAAGAAAATCCTCGATATTCTGACTCGCCAGAATGATCGAGGATTCCTTCTTACGCACTCGCTTGGAGGCGTTTCGGATATATTCGATTGCCGTGAGGTTGGTGAGGAAGAGATACAGCTCATCGATGGAGGCTGCGGTGTGTCCTTTCGTTAAGAGCTTGTGGTTCATATACGAGAGGATGTTGAACAGCATCGCATCCTTGAGCTTCTTGTTTGCATCCATGAGACCCTTTACACCAAAGCAGATGAATTTGTCATCGCTGATGTTGGTGTGTCCGTTGAAGAACTTACTTTCAGCACCAACGCACATGGAGTTGAGTCCAAGGCAGAGTTCACGAAGGAGGTCTTCAGTGAAGAGAGACTTCGTGCCTTTCTCGTATTTCATATACTCATCCTCTACGATGGAGTACAGGTCAGCCATGATGGGATAGTCCTCGGCTTTGAGCTTGTCATAGTCGGTGTTATCATGGATGCCGAACTTGCCGTAGAGCCTTGTCAGAAGGATTTCAAGTGCATCGATCTGAGCGTCATTGAAATCCTTGTAGACTCGGAAGAAGTCCTTGAGATAGGAGATGTGCTGTGAGAGACGAGTCGCCTTGCGGAATGCTTCGGGGGCATCATCATCTACCTCATCGGCGTTGTCCGACCACTCCTTGGGTTCGAGAGGATTGATGATATACTGACCACTCATGAGGTCAACGTAGCAACCTCCGAGGTTGTTGGTCAGATCCTTATACTCCTGTTCTGCATCAAGGCACAGGACGGACTTTCCCGACATTCTCGTGTTGGTAAGAATTAACTTGAGCAAGTAAGACTTACCCTGACCGGAGTTGCCGAGGATGAGGATATTGGAGTTGGTTTTGTCATCACTTCTGCGGTCAAAGTCCACGATGATGTTCGTGCCGTACTTATCTCTGCCGAGATAGAATCCGTGGGGATCCGTCTTACCCGAATAGTTAAACGGATAGCAATTCGCCACTGCAGATGCAGGAAGGACTCGTTCAAACTGTGTGCCGAAGATATTAGATCCACAAGGCATACATGCAATAAATCCTTCCTTCTGACGGAGAGTAAGTCTGTCCACCGAGAGCTTCTCTCGTGTCATCTCCATAGAGATATCTGCTTGCAGTTCCTTGAGCTTGTCAAGGCTGTTTGCGGATAGTTCAATAAAAACAGCGCAATGCAGAAGAGGCTCACGGTTACGGCGCAGGTCGTTCATCAGCTCAACGACATCACAAAGATTGCCTTCACCGATGACCGAGTCTTCCAGATCGTTGGAGTTGGCGAGCATTTTATTCTTGCGGCTTGCGTTTTGCAAAATCTTTCGCTGTTCAAGACCGTCAACGAATCGGGTGTACATATGAAGGGTTACGGCTTCCTTATCTCCGAAACGAGAAAGGATTGCCTGATCCGTGGTATTAGGCGGATATTCCTTGATAGCCCAAACGCAACGGAAGCTGTCGCCACATACAAAGTGATCGACATTGAATTTGATGGTCGAAGGTACGACCATATCGAAGAAGTCTTTTACATAAGCTTCGCTTGAAACGACTTCCGATGGTAGTGTCTTTT
>JAGBRZ010000195.1 GCA_017632155.1 Clostridia bacterium | reverse complement strand
AGTTCAAGTCTTCCCGGTTGAAGGAAGCCAAATACAATATTGATATATCGTTCCGGGAAGCAAAAAAACGCAATGAAGTAATAGCTCTTGCAGATTCGCAGATTCTGCGCAGCATTCGTGACATACGTGGGCGGATTATTGATTATGATGCGCTTGAAGCACTTTTCTCTGAGCGAGACTATCTCCGGCGGCAGAAGGGCGGGAAACGAGATCCCGAAGCCTTAAAAGAAGTGCAGGATAAGATCAATAGTATTCTGGAAATTCCGGAATATGTTACGGTTGTGATGGAAGAGAATTCTCATTATGACTATATTTTCCACAACGGCATTTGCCTAAATGGAAAGTTATATAAGCGCCTATCCTGTTCTGCCGGACAAGCTCGTAATTCTACTGTAGTGCTTTGCGATACAGAGATTATTGATGAGCTGAAGACCATACTGAATAACGGGCGGAATATGGAAAAGCCGCTGGCGCCCTCTAAGTTCAATGCTTATTTTGGTTTGGCAGGGTCTGCTACACAGGTTGTATCGGAACCGAGGTTCACCGTGATTCGGGATTACTCGAACACCACATCCTTTAAGGCAAACTATGTAACCGAGAACCCGGATTGGGACAAGGACGACACGCTGGATGTACGGATGATCGAGGATATGCCGATGAACCGTACGGACGGCATGGGGCTGATCTCGCCGGAGCTTTCGGAGAAGTGGGCAGGAGAACTTGGGCTGGATTACATACCAGCGCAGTGGTGTATTCGCCAGAACTTCATCAAAGGCATGGTGTGTACTTTTCCTATCCACCAATTCTGTGAAGAAGTCAACGGCGGGAATTACATAATTGAGACGATCTATAAGGACGGAGACGGGAATCCGATTATGGCTGACCTACGGGATTATGATATGATTCTGACGGAGTCACAGTTTAAGTTGTGGGACAGCTTCCCTTCTCTGGATGCTTACATAGAGAATTACCGGCGGAATAAGCTGCTGTGGGGTGTATCACAGTTTACTCCAAAGCGGGCTAAGGATACGCTGACGCTAAACTACCAATTCATTCAGACTTTGGATTTGGATGAGGATGGGGTCAAAGAACTTTGTTCTCAGTTCGTGGACTGGATCGACGGGGTGTCCTACGGTAATTATCCGTATATGCTTCTGTATCTGATGGGTGTTGGCGATGACAATGAGCGGCTGCAGAACTGGATGCGGAGCAGCGACAATTGGTGGTTGAAATCTCTGGTGCTCTGTCCCGATCTGATGAATGATAAGTACGTTCGCACCAAAATCCGGGATCTGATACGGAATAGAATCCAGAACGGTTGCATGGGTGAAATCTGCGTGGACGGAAATTTCCAAGTGATGGTGTCTGATCCGTACGGGTTTATGCAGCACGCCTGCGGTTTGCCGGTTACGGGGCTGCTCGGGAAGGATGAGTTCTATTGCAACTACTGGAACGAACGGGGCGTGACACAGGTTGACTCTATGCGGTCGCCACTGACGTACCGCAGTGAACACGTCATTGCGAATCTGGTGAAGAACGAAGAGACGGAGAAGTGGTTTAGGTACTGTTATCTGGGATTTATTATCAATTATCATGGACATGATACAGTGTGCTTCGCCGGAAGTGACTATGACTATGACATTTGCGCCTCTACATCGAATAAAACCATGATAAACGGTGTCTACAGAGACGAACTTCCCGTTGTTTACGATCCTCCGTCACCTAAGAAGATACTGTTTACTGACGAAGACCTGTACAGATCTGATACATTTGGATTTGGGTCAATCATCGGGAGTATTACAAATAAGAGCTCTATTGCTTATGCCTTGCTTCCTCTCATTGAAAAGGAGTATGGCAGAGACAGTGAGGAGTATAAGCTGACCGTGTCGAGACTGCAGCAGTGCTGTGCGGCACAGTCAAGACAGATCGATAAAATTTTGTCGCTTTGCGCAGCGATGCGTATCGAACAATGTGGTGAACCAGCAGATGCTGGGTGTCCGTTCTACGTATAGGATCAGCAGGAAATGGTTGACAGAGAGCGGGCTGACCGGGGAAACCGCAGCGGGTCGTGCCGCCGGTGATCCGGTGCTTGATTGAGTATGGTATTTTATATTGAACGAACAATGGAAACCCATTAGAGGGTCTAAGCACTATTTGATAAGTAATTTTGGGAATATTCGTGTTGTTGCTTCTCAGATTATTAGGAGTGATGGTAAACCGTATACCGTAAAAGAACACTTCGTGAAACCATATCAAATAAAATGCGGATATCTTGTTGTACATCTACATTATGATTTGAATTGTAGCGCTCTTATACATAGACTTGTTATGGAAGCGTTTTCTCCGATTGCTAATATGAGTGATTTTGATGTGAATCATAAAGATGGCGTTAAAACAAATAATCGTATTGATAATCTTGAATGGTGTACAAAAACTGAAAACATGGCTCATGCCAGAAATGCTGGCCTTTTTCATCCTGAAGATCGGTATGGAGAAAAACATCCAATGTGTAAATTGAGCACAGAAGATGTACAAGAGATCCGCCGGTTGTTGGATGAAGGGAAAATGACCCAGCACGCTATTGCATTGCAATTCCATGTTAATGATACTACAATCCATGAAATTAAATACCATAAAACAAGAAAGAAAGGATAAGATACTCAGTCAAGTCCAACGATCATTCATTGGCCGTGGAATTCGGCAACAGAAGTAGGGCTGTCCGACATGACAGCGGGTGAGAATCCCTTAAATCGAAGCGCCACACAGCTCACTGAGCTGAAGATATGATCTACACCCTGTCCCGGCCGTGGGCGAAAATATCGGGAAACCGAGGGTATTCAGGAAAACGAAGATCGGCCAGGTAGTCAAAGGTATTCCGAAGGTTTGGATTGAAAAGCAGGATGAAGAATTTTATAATCGGATCCTTCTGAACAAGTACCCATACTTCTTCCGGTACCGGTACAAAAAAGCCAGAGACGACTACAAAAAATATGAGGAAGAATGTAATTCCGAGTGCAAGTACAAGTTCCGTATGGCTATCTCGGAACTGCTGAAACTGGATAGGCGGACGCCTAAGCAGATGGAATTTCTGCAGAACTATTACAAATATATGCCGGTAGTATACAGCGATTCTCCTATGAATTTGCTCTGCCGGTACATAGAACAGGTAGATTTTGAGATATCCAAGAAGATCCGTGAATCGGGCAACTTTGACCATACCATCATGATTGATCATGACCATCCGTTTACCGAAGAAGAGTATCGTCAGGTCGTAGAAATCTTCGGGGAGTTCAAGCAGGTCCTCCGGGGGATAGCTCTCAGTAAGGAGGCATACACAGATGAGACGCCGGACTTCATGGATTATTCCCGGTACCGTATCTTCTGTGATTCCTGTCTGGAGGTTTTCTCTGAAAAGATCGGCGATGCGGTTCTGATTACAAATTGTCTGGTCAGATATTTCTTTGAGGATAATCCGAAGGCCAATAAGGAGCTGTTCTGGACGATCGTCGGGCAGTATGCTTTTGAGGCTATCAAGAAGAATACGGGCGCTGTCTCTGTGCAGTTCCCTTTTATGGATCCGGATGGAGACATACTCTATCTGAATAACCGCTACAGCATGAGGGAGGTGCCGCTTACATGATCTCTAACTACTACAAGTACAACGAGATTGAGTATGTAGAGGATATACTCCAGAAAGGTTTTCTCACCAATCACATATACACGGAGATGTGTCTGTTGGTTCTGTACTATCGGGATTTTCTCAAGTACAAGCCTAAACAGCGGAAGGAAGCACTGACAAAGTTCTGCGAGGAGCGCTGGCCGGATTACTGTCCGGAGGTTCATTACATTATGATCAACCGGGCGCTCCGGATCGCGGACAAGCACGTCCGTCTGGTTTCCGTGGGCTATGTAAACGTATTTCAGAAGGATCTGGATGTGATCGACAGCTTCCCTGTCAGTCACGACCATAAGAAGCTGCTTTTTACGATTCTGGTCAGTCTGCGACTGGATCGATACTACAGAATGTTGAAGTTTGACAAGGAGTACACTTCCAATATCTTTTATGGTACGGACTCTGTTATGCGGAACATCCGGAAGCTTACCTGTCTGTCGAGTAGTAAGGATTTGAATCTGACAATGATTCCTGATCTTGTGGATGCCGGTGCGATCACGCCGCTGCATCGCGGCAGATTGTATTTGAACTATATGGATGCCTGCGCGGAGCCGGATGACTGTGTACTCGAAGTGACCTGCTATGACAATATCGGGCTGTACTATGATCTGTACAAGAAAGTCAAGGGTGTTGCTCTTTGCGGTGACTGCGGAAAGCCGTTCAAGAAGAACTCTAACCGACAGATGCGCTGTCCTGACTGTCGAGAACGGGCAGACCGAGAGACCTACAACAAATATTTGCGGGAGTACATGAGGAAATACCGTGCTAAACCGCAGGTTGTTAATGATTTAGAGAGCTGAAGTTTGGCCAGGAAAATCCGTTCTATTCTTGTACAGCACCGAAATATCTAATCATGGAGGGGATAGGTATAACCTGTTCCCTACTATGATTTATATGAAACACAAGGAGTTTTAAGGATTTGAAAGTAATCAGTGCCGGACAAGCAGCATTTCTGCGGAAGAAGTATCCCGAAGTTTATGTTACGGAGGTTTGCCGTCAGAAGAAGTCGAAGCGCAAGAGATATTTTGTGGAAGAAACAGGATTTGCGCTGCGAGTGCTCAAGGACTACAAAGGAGTGTAAGGAATGATTAACAACCATAAGTGCGAAAATTGTGATAAGAAGGCGGTCTGCAAGATCGCTGATATCATTGCCAAGTTCTCTGACGAGGCGAAAAATCCGCTGGGCGTGGACATTACTATGGATCGGTGTCTGAACTACCAGTCTGAAGACGACGAGGAAGATGAATGATCAATTGGAACAAGCGTCCTGACGAGATGGAAGAGGAATACATATACCGCATCGGTCTTGCAAAAGAACAGATTGGTTCCTGGCAGGATGTGGCGGACATCCTCAATGAACAGCTCGGACACGAATATACAGAGTCCAAATACCGGAAGCAGTTCCAGACGTTTCAGAAGATGCTGGCGGCAAATCAGAGAACGATTGATACCAGCTGCTTTGTGGACGATCTGACCGAGAAGACCGCTGAATACGAAAAGGCTGCTCAGAAATACAGGGATCAGCGTAATGCGTATACAGCACATCTGCGTGAAGAAGCCCGGCGTGAGAATGTTTTTGACCTGCTCCGGGAATCTGCTGATAGGCTTGCCGATCTGCGGCCATTGACTGCGTCTGTAAAGGCATCTGAGACTGGCGACGATGAACTGGTTGTGGTGCTTTCCGACTGGCATTACGGCATGAAGACGGAGAATATCTGGAACCGGTACAACAAGGAAGTATTCTGGCATCGCTGCGGGGAGCTTCTTACAGAGACCGAAAAGATTGTGTTGTCTGTAAATCCGGCGGTTTTGCACGTAGTGCTGCTCGGAGATATGTGTCATGGGGCGATTCATACATCTGCCAGGGTGGAATCGGACGAACATGTAAGTACACAGCTTATGGAAGTATCTGAGTATCTGGCGGACTTTATTGCACATCTGGCCAATATGGTGACCTATACTGATGTGTACTGCACATATGGCAATCATATGAGAGCCGTACAGAATAAGAAGGACAGTATTCACGAGGACAATTTCGAGAAGATTATTCCGTGGTGGCTTACTGCAAGGTTTGACCGCCGAGATGATATTCATGTGATCAACGACCCGGACAATTATGAGTTTATCATGTTCAATGCCTGCGGCAGACGGTTTTGCGCGACGCATGGTGATCTGGATTCTGTGAAGGGTTCCGGCAAGGTTCTGAATACGCTGTTTGCCAAGAAGTTCGGCAGCACCATTGACTATTTGATCCTCGGAGACAAGCATCACGAGGAAACGCTGTCCGGGACAGGAATCCGCACAATCGGTGTGGGCAGTCTCTGCGGGACAGATGACTACGGTAATACAAACCGACTTTACGATACCCCGAGCCAGACGGTATTTCATCTGAAGCCGGGTAAGGGGATCTACGCTACATATAATATCGAATTAAACGACTGAAACGGATAAAAGGAAAGAAGGATTATACTATGACTTACAACGAATGGGCGCGGTCTTATGCGTCTTTTGAAAATATTACAATTACTGAAGCTAAGCGCCGCCTGGATGCGCTGCAGGATTTTATCATCGGCACGCTGGATTCCGGCGAAGACATTCAGATCCCCGGATTTGCACATATGTATTTGGAAGTTCTGCCTCCTCAGAGTTTTACCAATCCGAAGACTGGTGAAATTGTGGAAAAGGGCGAACGCCTGAATCTGAAGTGTGACCTGTCCAAGGTGCTGAAGCAGCGCTACAAGGATGCTGATTTCAAGATTTCCAAGGGTGAATAATCATGGCTGCCGGCGGAAAGAAACGTCCTGTGCTTCAGGCCGCCGCCGTACAATCTGCTGACATATACCGATGCTGCAAATGCGGCAAGAAAACAGAGGCCCCGAAAGGGGTCTTTCCTTTTTTGCCCAAATCCTCTGTCTACTCCTATAACCAGGGGTATGCGCACATCTGTCTGGATTGTGTGGAAGAGATGACGGCGGAACTGGAAGACAGGTACCATGATCAAAAAACGGCATACGTTGTGATGTGCCACTATCTGGACGTCTTTTTTGATGATGTCCGATACGAGGAGATGAAGTTCAACAAGGACTTTTCCTTTAAGAGCTACTTTTCTTCTCTGAACCGGGGGACTGGCTCCAAGACCTTTTTGGACAATCTGGAAGGTATGGTACTGACCGGCGCCTTTACCAAATCCGAAGCGGAACTGGAAGAAGCGCAGGAAGCCAAATGGAGCGCCGGGGATAACCGGAACAAGAACTACGTGATCTCGACGGTCGGGTATGATCCGTTCCGGGATACAAACCTGACACAGTTTGACCAAAGATATTTGTACAACACCTGTGTGGATTATCTGAGCGATGACGTTGTAGAGGATCCGCATCGGGTACAGTGCGTTCTGGAGCTGGTGCATTCTCTGTTGCAGCAGGATAAGGTAAACCGGCTGATTATGGAGGAGCACGCAAAGGCCCGCCCGGATCCCAAGCGACTGAAGGATCTTGTGGATATTAAGCGGGACTACTCCAACGTGGTGTCTACCATTGCCAACGAGAACGGGATTTCCCTGAAGGGCAGCGGCAAGACGCAGAAGGGGTCTAATACGCTGACCAAGATCATGAAGGACATGGCGGACAACGGATTTGAAGATTGTAAGGCAAATTTCGTTACTGCCAAAATGAGCGAGTCATTTTATGAAGTAGAACGCGCAAGTATGAAAGCGATTCAGGATGAACTGAATTTGCAACCGGACGAATACGCTTCTTTGTTATCGGAACAATCTGTCTTGTTAGCTCAACTTCAGGAAGAAGTTGCATCTATGAAAGAAGAGAACAGGCTGCTGAAAGTGAAGATCTCAGGAGGTTGATATGGGAGTATATGTTTATAGCACCTCATCCCAACGGGAGCTTTCACAACGGCAACAGGAAGCGTTTGATAAATACACAAAAGTATTGCAATGGGGGCGTGGGCATCCGGTAGAATTTGGTGCTCGATTTATGGGGTTTGACCTATATGACTACCAAAAACTGATGATCTATCATACTTGGTTTTCCACATTTTCCGTATGGCTTGTTTGCCGAGATGGTGCTAAGACATATGGTATGGGAATGTACACGATGCTTCGTTCTGTTTTGCTACCAAATCATGTGTCTTATTTTCTTGGGAACACTGGGGAACAGTCCAAAGAAGTTTTCAAGAAAATCGAAAAGATTGCAAAGCGTGAGATATCTTCCGCTGTTGGTTTGACAGATGTATTTATCAATGAGCTGGAACGGCAGGGCGCTACGAGTGATGGGTTTATTCATAATCCAGCTTCGTTTTCTATGAAATTGTTCAACGGTTCTGAGATTTATACACTGAACTCCGACATTATCAATATCAAAGGTAAGCGAGCAAATTTCGTAGCGTTCGACGAAAGCGGTTGGATGTCTGATGAACTTTTCTTACAGGCTGAACATTTTACCGACCAGAGCGAGCAGGCTATTTTGGGTGCTGGTGTGAATCCAGAGTTGGAACCGCCAGCTTTCCCGAGACAGATATTGTACGCATCCTCTGCCTCTGATACGGACAGTGAGTTTTATAAAAAATTCAAAAATGCGTCAACCCGCATGATGATGGGAGACCGGCGATATTGGGCTTGTAATTACACTATTGATACAATCATGTCCGCTAAGAAAGACGGAGAATCTTATCCTTCTCTGATTTCGCAGGATAAGGTGGATCAAGCTATGTTGAATCCTGAAAAGGGGATGCGCGAACTTTATAATAAGTTCACCACAGACACCCATGAAGGGCAGATCGTGACCCGGCGGAATCTGATGAACGTGACGGAGCCGAAGGTTCCCGAGCTGGCTTACAGCAAAGGCAAGCAGTACATCATCGCATGGGACTCTGCGCGACTGAATGACAACTCGACGGTCGGCATTGCTTCTGTTTATGAAGATCCGGAGACCGGATGGAACATGGACATTGTGAACTGCGTGAACTTCGTGGATGTGAAGACCAAAAACAAGACGCCCATGCGGATGCCGGATCAGGTGGAAACTTTCAAATCTTTGCTGCTGGATTACAACGGCACAGAGTTTGGTGCTCTTGATTACGAGAACATTAAAGCTGTGATCTGCGACTCCGGGGCGGGTGGTCAGATGATCGGTGGCATCAGTGACTATCTGCTGCAGGACTGGGAAGATAAGAAAGGACATAAACATCGTGGAGTTATTGACTCAGAACATAAGGCCAATGAAACAGCGGTTATGGAATTTCCGGACGCGGTGGACATCATGCATTTGGTGGATCCCCGGGCGCACCGGAATGAGATTTTTGACGCGGCAGAAAGAATGACAAAACTTGGCGTCGTACACTTTCCTGCTGAATATGAAGGCAAGGATTTCTTTACGGTCATTGGAGACGACGGCGAGGACAATACGGTGCAGCTTACATTTGATGAGCAGGCCGCTATGGCGCAGATCTCTCGGATGAAGGACGAGCTTGTGCTGATGTGTAAGTATGTCAGTGGCGGCACTGTATCCTACAACTTCCCTCCGGACAAACGGAATAAGGAACACGATGACCGAGCGTTTACCTATTCTCTGCTCTGTTGGTATCTGGCCAAGCTGCGTCGGAATGATCAGCGGGTCAACACTGCAAATGATGATATTGATGTGGCTTCCATGATTTTGACCCGGAAGCCGTCTTACCTAAAAAAATAACAGGAAGGAGAGAGCCCGATGGCAAATTTGATCCCCTACAGCGAGGAGTATATCGAATCGTTGCAGGAGGCAGAAGAGTTTGACATGGATGCGGTGCAGGCGTTTACAGAGGCGTATCACAATACGCTGCGTTTTGCGAAGAACGCCAGAAACACCATTCGTGACGCAAACTCCAATGTAAACAAAACCATGTCTCTGAGCCGGTATACGAAATCCAGTGTGAATACGTATCTGGAAAATCCTGAGACGAACGAAAAGCAGCTCCGGGATCTGTCCCGGTACCTGTACAACACAAGCTCTCAGTATCGCCGGCTTCTGCAGTATTTCTCGCAGATGCTGATCTGGTCGTACATTATGTATCCTATGAACGTGGATGTGGCGACGGCGGATCCTGAGACAATTCGGAAGGCATATCTCAAGGCGCTGAAGTCTATGAGCGTGATCAACGCTGCTCATGAATTCGGCAAGGCTATGGAGATTTCTTTCAAAGAAGGTGTATTCTACGGTTTTATCAATGAGACCAAGGACAGTTTTCAGTTCCTGCCGCTTGATCCAGACTATTGCCGGATCAATGCTGTAGAGGACGGTTGTTATACCTACCAGTTCGACCTGAGTTACTTCGATATGTACACGGATGAACTTGAGCTGTATCCTACGGATTTTCAGACAGCGTATAACTCATACAAGGCAGGATCTGATACGGTTCTGCGCTGGCATGAATTTGACACGAAGAAGACGGCGTGCTTTAAGGCGGATGAAAGTCTGAACTTCCCTATCCCGCCTTTCGTCTCCCTTTTCTCCCCTCTGGCAGACATCGAGGATTACAAGTCTATTTCCAAAGATGCGTCCGAATCCAGTAACTACAAGGTCGTTTATCTGAAGATGCCTGTAGATGAAAAGGGACACCTGAAGGTGCCGAAGCCTTTGTGTATGCAGGCATACAATTCCCTGCTGTCCATTCTGCCCGATGGAGTCGGTGCATTCCTGACACCTCTGGATGTAGATTTCGTGAACTTCAAGCAGAATACGGTTCTGCAGGATACGACCCTTGTTGTGGAAGCGGAAAATACATACTGGCGGGCTGCCGGTGTTAATGCTCTGATGTTCGGGGCCGGAGATGATCCGTCCTCTTATGCACTGGAAACCAGTATTCATTCCGACGAGTCGGTTTGTTTCCGGTTCCTGCGGCAGGTAGAGCGTTGGTGCAACCGTCGTCTGAAACAGATTTCCGGTACACAGAAGTTTGCTGTGCAGTTCCTGGACGTGACCCGGTACAACTACAAGCAGATGAACGAGCTGTACATGAAGATGGGTCAGTATGGCAGACCGGTACGGCAGGCGATCGACGCTACGCTGTCCTTTACGCCTGACATGACCGCCGGGCTTGCTTATCTGGAAAATACGGTTCTGACTATGTTCGAGAACGAGATTCCGATGCAGAGCTCCAATACCATGAGCGGTGATGATGAAGGCGGACGACCTACCAACGAATCGAAAGGCGAAGGACTTTCCGAGGCTGGAGAGCAGACCGCAGATTCTGGCGGGAACCAGAACCGGGTAACGGAATAAAAGGAGACTATGGGCATGAAATTCATTTACACAAAAGATGAAAAGGTGGAAAAGCAGCTTCGTGCTATGGGATTTCCGTTTATCTGTAAGTCCGGGAGATTCTGGGTCTTTGAGAACAAGGAAAATATCCAACTGAATTTTGAGCACGAAAAGGGCTCTTTTTTCTTTTCGGACAGGCTTACATTCAGTGGGGTGTTTTGATATGGAAAAACAGTTTATGAGCATCCCCGTAGAGTATACACTGGACGACATCGTAGATATGAACGATGATCTGGCGCGAGGTACACTGCGGGTTGCATACACAGGCGGCAATCGGAATGGTTCTGACATTCCGCAGCTGGCTTTTGAGAAGGCTGTGCCGACGCTGGCATACAAGCCGGTAGTTGCGCATCTGATCGAAGAAAAGAAGGATTTTGGTGGACACGACGGTGAAGTAGAAGAAACGGAAGACGGTGATATTAAGTATGTAAATATCACGGAACCGGTCGGCGTCGTTCCTGAACGTACACCATGGAAGTTTGAAGTGGTGACGGAGGAGAGCGGCGTACATAACTACTTTACGATCGATGTAGTTCTCTGGAAACGGCAAAAATCCTTTGATGTAATACAAAAGAAGAAGTTCACCAAGCATAGCATGGAAATCGAAGTTCTTGACGGATATTCCGATAGCGACGGGTATCACATCAACGACTTCAAGTTCCTTGCTTTTTGTCTTTTGGGGGACGATGTGGAGCCTTGCTTTGAAGGTTCCAGACTGGAGCTGTTTACTGTAGACAAGGTCAAGGCAGAATTTGATCTGTTTATGGAAGCACTCCGTGATTACAACGAAACTCAGCTGCCCTTGGCAGTGGAGGAACCCACCGGCAACGATGGGGATATAGAAAATCAAAGAAAGGAGGAATCGGGAAAATTGAACAAGATTGAGGAATTTACCAAAATCGGTTTTGATCCCGAATCTCTGGGACTTGATCTCGAAGCGATGTCCGAAGAGGATGTTACTGCCAAGGTGTTTGAACTGACCAGCAACCTGATGGAGCAGATTCGTGAATGCATGGCGGAACAGACCTTTGACACGGAATGGGGCAAGATCCAGAGATATTGGATGGTGGACACCAATCTGGAAGCCAAGGAACTGTATTGCTATGACGAACAGGATGGGAAGCTGTACGGCTTCTCTTATTCTATGTCCGGCGACGCTGTCTCTGTTGACTGGGATTCCAAGAAGCGGATGAAGTTTGCCATCGTGGAATTCGTAGACGGCGAAGAAGCGCCTGCTGTGGCATTTGCTGCTGACGCAATTGCTGCCCGCGAAACCGTTATTACCGCAAAGTATGAAGGTTTGGAAGGCCAGCTTGCTTCTGCACAGGAAGCCAAAGAAGAACTGGAAGGCAAACTGACTGCTGCCAATGAAGCCAGAGATACTTTTGAAGCGGAAAAGAATACTGCGGAGACTCGTATCGGAGAACTCACCGGCGAGATCGAAACGCTGCGTTCCACTGTTGCTGAACTGGAAGCTTTCAAGTCCAACATCGAAGCGGAAGAAATTATTGCCGCCAAGAACGAACTGTTCTCCAAGTGGGAAACTCTGCTGGGCGGTACGGAAGGTTATGTTGCTCTGAAGGCAGACATGGAACAGTTCGGACTGGAAGAACTTGAAACCAAGCTGAAGTGTCTCTTTGCGGATACTAAGGCAAATTTTGAATTTAAGCCTGCGCAGAAACCCAGCGCAAGACTGCCTGTTGGTACCGCAAAGGAAAACCCTGACGCCGCAGATTACGGCGGACTTTATGAAAAATATGGCGTTAAGCCTGTTAAGTAAAAATTATAAGGAGGAATTTAATCATGGCATATGCAATTGTAAGAACTGACCTGCTGACCGGCACCGATGACCGGGCGCATCTGGCTCATTTTAAGTATATGAAGGACGGCGAACTGGCCGCCATCGAACAGGGCAACTTCGTAGTTCTGAAGGCCCCCTACAAGGAAGACGGTGTAATTCTGAACAGAGAGGTATATGAAGCTGGTGATATGGCTGCTGATACCCCGCTGCACGATCTGCTGCTGGTAGCATCCGTTGAACTGAACGACGACGATTCCGACATCGATCTGGGCACCTATATCAATGTAGCTGGCCATATCTGCAGAGGTTACTACCTGCACTCTCGCAACTTCTTCTCCGTTACCGCTGAAGCGCTGACTGGCGAAGAACCCGCTGAAGGCATGATCGTAGAAGCTACTGCCGGCACCAAGCTGAATGTTGTTGCTTCCGCTACCGGCGCTACCAAGGTAGGCACCATCGATGCTGTTGAAGTTGTAGGTAAGGACACCTACTACGTAATCCGCGTTGCGTAATTTGACGAATTTACAGAAAGGAGAATATACATATGGAAAACTTTGTAGAACTGGCTCTCGACTCCTACAGAGGTCGGGGCAAGCAGATGAATTATTCTGCGTCTGATACTAACAAGATTCTGCTGGAAGAAGCTATCGCACTGAACGGCGGTAAGAATTATCTGGATCTGCACAGCGCTCGTGACGGTCGCTGCAATGGTCTGTTCACCAAGATGGAAGAAATCATCACTATCGCTCGTGAAGAAGGCTTTACCGGCTCTGAATTCTTCTACAATCTGATCGACTATCGTAATGTTGCCAAGGGTGACAACATCGATTTCGTTATTAAGGAATCCGATTTCTACATGGTGTCTGCTGTTTCTGATGGTAACCAGGGGCTCCGTCGTCAGAGACTGAATGGTACCCGCAAGGTTACCCCCAGCTTCACCACCTACGGTATCCGCGTTTACGACGAACTGGACAGATTCCTGGCTGGTCGTGTTACCATGTCCGAACTGATCTCCGACGTTGTTGCTTCTCAGAACAAGAAGAGAATGGAAAGCTGCTTCCAGCTGTTCAATTCCATCGATTCTGACAACGACGCTATGATTTACTCCGGCACTTACGACGAAGGCAAGCTGATCGACATGATCGCTGATCTGGAACTGGAAGCTGGTGTTTCCGCTGTTATCACCGGTACCAAGAAGGCTCTGTCCAAGATCACTCTGGATCCGATTGCTTCTGCTTCTGACGCTGCTCGTAACGATATGTACAACGGCATTCACTTCGGTTCCTTCCATGGCACTCCCGTTGTAGGGTATAACAACGTATACATGGCCGGCACCAAGACCAAGGCTATGGACGATAACGCTATCTATCTGTATGCAGGCGCTCCCAAGCCGATCAAGTTCATCACTCGTGGTACTACCATTATCGACATGAGAACCGATACTTCCAACGCTGATATGACTCAGGAATACAGCGCATACGAATCCTACGGCGCTATCCTGCTGTCTGCAAAGGGCTTCGGCAAGTACGTTCTGGCGTAATTACAACATTGTATGAAAGGAATAAAAGGATATGAACAACGAACTGGAAACCGTATCTATTGAAAACACCGAAACCATCGAAGTAAAGAAGCCGACCCGGGGCAAGAAGGCAGCCGTTTCTGCCGATAATGCTGCCAGTGCTCCTGCAGCGGAATCCCCTGCCCCGGCGAAAGCTGAAAAGAAACCCAAAGCACGAAAGCAGTACGATCTGCATGATTTGACCGATGTACGCAACATGACGCCCGGCAGACTGATTTACAAGAGCGCAAGAAATGCGGGCTATATGGTGGAGTGGGATTCTTATGGGGACGAGCAGTCTATTGAAATCTCCGAGCTGAAGAATATGCTGGCTTCTCAGCGGGTATTTTTCGAAAGAAACTGGATCTGGATTGATGATCCTGAACTTCTGGAATTCCTCGGGGCTGCCAGATACTACAAGAATATGCTGTCTCCCGACGCGGTGGATGCTCTCTTTGAGCTGGATGCAGAACCGATGCTTACTAAGATCCGTGGTCTGACCAAGGATATGCAGAACACTATTCGTGTTATTGCAAGAGAAAAGGTGAAATCCGGCGAAATTGAGTCTTACTCTGTGGTGCAGGCCCTGGAGAAATATTTCAACACACGGTTTGACGAAGAATAAGGAGGTGCGCCATGGATGCTATGGAATGCACCGTTATCTTTGACAAATTCCGAAACAAGGTAAGCGACTACGATCTGCTGGATATGTGCCCTTCTTATGAAGAAGCGATCCTGTATGATTATCTGCTTAGTGCCGCCGGAGATTTCATGGAGTGGACGGGGATGGAGTTCTCGTTCGACAAACGGATCCGTGTTATCTCTCCCGCACCGACAGACAGACAGGCCGACATTCTGGCTCTTGGAATGCTGTACTACTGGACTTCTCACATTCTGCACAACACAGACAAGATGCGGAATGTGATGAACACCAGAGATTTTCAACAGTTTTCCCCCGAAAAGATTCTTGCTCGCTTATCGGAGATCCGGGACTCTACATATACGGATTTCAAAGCCAGAGTGATTGACCACTCGTTTATCACGGGGGGTTGATCATGAATCTAAAAAGTTATATGAATTCACTTACGCCTAAGCTCTTTAAGATCCTGCCTATGTTTGAGGAGCGGGATCCTGGACTTCCGGCGTATCTGGAACGGCTGCTGGCAGAACTGCGCGGCAGCACTTACACTTTTCCTGAACTTGCTATGGATGGATTTTATGTCTCCGTCATCAACAATCTGAATTATCTGCTGCACTATGAATTCAACAAGAGTGAGTGCAAGCGGATGGTGTTTGATTCGATTTCGCTGGTGGAACGAATCGCTCAGGAGAGAGGTGGCGGGAATGGCTGATAGAGAGATCTATAAAGCGAGACTGCAAAAAAACGGCGTTACCCGTCGGGACAGAGAGCTGTCATGGCTCCGGCGTCGGCTGTCGGATGGTATTGGTGATCTTCTGAATTCTCATGAAGTGGAACATAATGGACAAAACATTCTGATCACTTCCGAGGTCACGGAGTTTGCTTCTGTGAAGAAGTTCACCTGCTCTCCGGAGTACAACGTGGGGTATGGTGACTACTTCATTTGGGATGGGATCTACTGGCTCGTTACAGAGAGAGACTATGACGATGAAGTGTATGTTCGGGGTAAGATAACCCAATGCAACTACTTCCTGACTTGGCAGAACGATGACGGTGAGATTATTGGGCGCTGGTCTGTTATTTCTCAGGTAACCCGGTACAACAACGGGGTATTTGAGGGGAAGGTTGTGGACAATATCGAGTCTACGCTTTCCGTACAGATTCCATGTGATGCTGAAACCATGAAGCTGAAACGGGAAAAACGGTTCCTGGCCGACATCTATTACAACGAACCGTACGCCTACAAGATCACTCAGAGGGACGTACTTTCCGGTTACTACGGCGATTCCGGCCTGATCACCTGGGCGGTGTCTCAAGATGTGTATAATCCGGAAACGGACAATGCTGATCTGATGATTGCCGACTACTGGAAGCCCGCCGGGATTGCTGAGATTGTTGGGCCTATGTCCATACGAATCGGGCAGTCTTGCGAGTATACGTCATCGGGCGGTACGAACTGGTCTGTTCTTGAAGGAGATTTCTGTGTGCTTACGGCAAATGGAAACACTGCTTCTCTGCAGGTGCCGCTTGACCGGCGGCATATAGGAAAGGTTATCCGTCTGACAGATGGGCTGCGGGAAATTTCTGTTACCGTGCAGTCTGTATATTGAGGAGGGACGATGTATGAACCGATTTGAAATGACAGCTCTTGCCAAAGAGAAGTTCATCATGGAGATGCTGCAGGACTCGGATCTTGTAAAGTGTCTTCGGTATCCTTCTGCGGATTTCCTTGATAAGGCTACGGGGAACCCTACAGATCTCTTGTATACCAACATCTATCCAACGAAGTATGTTCCGGAAGTACATGAAGACGCTAAGTCTTACATCTGCATGGGGTTCAATTATACCCCGACAAAAACGGATGGGCGGTATTACACTTTTTCCTATGCCTCCTTTTATATGTTCTGCCATAAATCTATCGTACGCACCAATTACGGCATCACCCGGCCGGACTATATGCTGACCAGGGTAGATGACTTTGTACTTGGATCCCGTGGCGAAGAGTGGCTTGGGAGGATGGAGTTCTATGACGGGGGTGACGAGATCCTCGATCAGAACGGGAACTATGTAGGTGTATATGCCCGGTACAGGAGTGTGCTGCTGCATGATTACCGTTAACAAGCTGGACAGAGATTTGCTGTATCTCTCTTCTGATCCGGTCGCTGTGAATGGGTTTCCGGTATATCCGGTGACTATTCGTCAGATCCGGCAGATGGGGTATATCCGATACAGAACGTGTCTGGCGCTGCTCACTCTGACAGATGAAGATGTTGCAAAAATGATGAAGGGGACGGTGGAAACCGGCGTCCCCTTCTTTTTTCTTTTATCTGTTCTGGCATTTCAGGAAGACCAGCGTGACGATATTGTCCAAGCGTTCCGGATGGTCTGTCGTGAAGACATTGAATGGGACGAAAAATCGCTTGAGATTCGATCGTCCTCTGGTGTGTTGACTTCAGAAAACTTCCTTGAATTCCAGAATGTCGTTCGGGAACGGAACAAGTATGACACACAGACTGTGGATGAGAATCCGGCAGATGAGTACACTCGTCAACTGCAGCAGAAGAGTCGAGAAATGGAAGCTCGGCGAGCAAAACAGCGAGGAGACGGAGAAGGTGTAACTCTGGTGGATCTGATCAGCATTTGTGCAGCCAAGCTGCAAGTACACCCGGATGCGATCGGAGATTTTGATATGTACCAGTTGAATGATGCTCTGGGACGGTTCAAAATGTTCGACGATTATGAAGTGAATATTCAGGCACTGTTACACGGTGCTAAGAAAGAAGACATAGATCTGAGCCACTGGATCAGTGGCAATAAGAGCTTGTTCAAAGAATAGCCCTATTGGGCAAATTTACAGAAAGGAAAGATAATATATGTCTGCTAATGAAAAGTTCGGCATGAAAGAGGTTCTCAATGTTGTTCTGTATGACATGGAAACTGGCAAGCCCGTCATTCAGTTCGACTCTCTGAAGAACTCTTCTATCAATGTAACCGCAGAAAAGGTTCACGCTCGCGGCGGCTGGGGCAACCCCAAGCTGGTAACCTGGGAATTCAATAAGGAAGCTACCATGACTGTAGAAGACGCTCTGCTGTCTCCTAAGTCTTTCGAACTGGTTTCCGGTCTGGCAACCTCTACTGGTGCTCAGGAAATTCCTATGCGTCAGACCAATGAATATGAAAGCGTTGCAAATGGCGGCGTGAAGAATAAGGGCGACATCTATCCTCTGAAGGTAAAGGAAGGCAAGATCACTCTGGCCTATGAACCTGCAGATGCTGCCAAGCTGTTTGTGTATGAATACGCTGATGACTGCGGTACTCCTCTGGAAGTATCCGTTTCCGGTAAGGAAGTAACCCTGACCGGTGTTGAAGACGGCACCCGCGTTGTGGCTTACTACGACTTCCTGTCTTCCGCCTCCACCAAGACCTTTACCATTGATGCCAATACCTTCTCCGGCACTTACAAGCTGATGGGTGACACTGTGGTTCGTAACAAGGAAACCGGTAAGGACGAAGCCTTCAAGGTGGTTATCCCCAACATCAAGTGGAGTTCTGCCTTCTCCTTCAACCTCACTGCTGATGGCGAACCGGCAACTCAGAGCTTTGAATGTGACATCATGAAGCCCTCTGATTCTTCTATCATGATTCAGATGTACAAGTACAACGAAGAAATCGCGTAAGCGTAAAAAGAAAGGACGTATGGATTAACCCTGCGTCCTTTTTTATCGATATTGATCGTATCTCTTACCGGGCGGGCGAGGCATTGCCTTTCCTGTAAGGGGTACGAGTAGAAGGAATAAAGAGGAAATGCAAGGTAAGACACGAAGTAAATACAACGTAGATAAAAACACGGATAAGCGAACCTACAACGGCGTGGTTTACGACTCACAGAAGGAGATGGAATTCTTCCGGGATTGGGTGGAGCCGCGTATGGAGGCCGGGGAAATTCTCGGATGCGAGAGGCAGATCCGGTATGAGCTGCAACCCGGGTTTGTGCATGGAGGGAAGAAAATCCTTCCTATTGTATACACGGCTGATTATGTGCTGTCTTACGCGGACGGCAGAGAGCAGATCATTGACATTAAGGGGTGCCCCGACTCCGTGGCGCTTTTGAAGAGAAAGATGTTCTGGTACCGGTATCCGGACAAGGAGTACATCTGGCTTAGCTATTCGAAGAAGGATGGCGGTTGGGTGGAATACGAAGTTGTGAAGGAACGCCGGGCGAAAGAGAAAAAGGAAAAGAAAAAGGAGAATAAGGAATGAAGAAGATTACTGTAAATCAGATGAATGAAGCGATGGCAGCGAGAGAGTATGAAGGCAGATATATTCGTATCCCGCTCGGGGATGTGGAAATCGTGCTGGATACAGAGCTGTCTTTTGACGATGTGCAGACCTTTGTGGACAGAGTTTCCTCTGCTGTGGTAAACGAGGGCGGGTACTTCCCTGCCGTCCGTGATGTTGTGTTCTTTGCAACGGCGCTGCAGATGATGTCCAACGTGAATGTGCCGACAAGAAATACAGATGTTACCGGAGAGACCACGAAGGTGCTGGATCTGAAGAAGCTGCAGGAATGGCTGTATGCTCTTGGCGAAGACTGGAACAGATGTTTTTATGGTGCAGAGTGCCGGAATCTGATCCATCTGGATGTTCTTGTGGACATGAAGATCGATCGTATGCTTCAGATGCAGCAGGTGAATACGCCTATGCAGGAGTTTTTCCGCAAGGCGATGGATGCGATTGACAATCTGAGCAGCGAGCACGGAATTGGCATGGCGGAACTGGCCGGGATGATGACGCCGCAGGTTGCGAATCCAGTACAGAGATCTAAGGTGATCGGAGCCGAAAATCCGATTCAGATGCAGAATGTACAGTCAGCGGAGCAGGAAGATGAAGAGCTCGGTGATCTGCAGGTCGGGTATGCAGAAGATGGGACGATGATGTTTTAAGGAGGAAGTATGGCCCGGGTAAAGAGTATTGAGGAGCAGATCCGGCAAATCGCAAAGGATAAAAACCTTGGGAAGTCGGCGACGCTCGAAGGTAAAGAGCTGAACGCTATTCTGATATCAGAGGCGAACAGGCTGAAAGATATACTGGCCAAACATATCCGGGCGTACTACGATTCTTATGATCCCGTTGTTTATCAGAGACGGTCGAGATATAACATGGCCGATGCACTCGAGGTTGATGCGTCGGTAAAGGATAAGACAATCTCGATTTCGTTTGATGAAGATATGGTTTGGAATGACAGCGTGAAGCATCCATCCAGAAAACACAAGATAAGATCGGACGTAAATTGGGGTTGGGGTTTTGAACCTATCCTGATTGACACTGGTTGGAGAGTTAAGCGACCGTACGCCAGGACGCCGATCCATCGATTTGATTATTATGAAGGATATAACTTCATTCAGAAAGCAATAGCCGAATTCAATAGCACGAATCGCCATGGCTTATATGTTTATGTTCGCGTGGATCCAAAGGCAAATGCGGAATTCAGCGAAAAATTTGAACTAAGTCAAAAGGCGCAGGATGTTTATGATCGTATGAGGAATTTCTGAGAAAGGAGGAAAATATGGCAGATAATAAAACACTGCAGATAATTGTTTCTGCTCATGTGAGTGATAGTGTCGCGCAGATAAAAAGAGATCTGAGGGAGATCCAGAAAGAGATCAAGGCAAGCAACAAAGAGATTTTCGTTGATGCCCGGATCAATAAGATACATATTGATAAGACTGCCGCAAACTATGTGAAGAGTGAACTCAAAAAGATGTTCAATACTGTGACCGTGGACATCGACGGGAAGGTTCTCGGCTTCGGTTATGGTACAACTACGGCGGTCAGAAAACAGGCTGATGAGATCCGAAAGGCAATTTCTGCGGCTCAGAAAAAACTGGGTAATATTCAGATCGACTATGGTGCCAATTTCACGGCGGCGGACGGCTCTAAGTTTGAGCAGTTCCGTCAGGAGTTGGAGCGGATGAGCAAAGAGCTGGATGTTGTGCCGTCTGATATAGCAATAATTTCTGATCAGATGGATAACTTCGAGCATTCGCTTTTAGCTTCGAAGAAGGCTACTGCTGAGAATACTAAAGAGATTGAGAAGTTTGCAGAAGCTTGCCGCCGGGCGGACAAAACAGCGCTTGACATTGAACAGAATTACCTTGGCAAAGCGAATGATGCTCAGAAGGGACAGTATGAAACTTTAATCGGCCAGTTGACCTCTTTTCGGGCACATCCTGAGAATACAACGGCCGGAGATATTGATGTAATCAATGACAGACTGCTCGTTCTGAAAAGTGGAATCATATCTGTATCGGCTGAGGCGGAGAAGGCGACTAAAGCTGCGACTGCTCATGCTGCGGCGTTGGACAAGTCTCTGGACTCAGCGAGAACTTCTCTGGATGCCGTAAAAAATAAAAACTGGGATACCATGGATGATTCCCAGAAAAAGCGGTATCAGGATTTGTCGAATGAGATTATTCGTTTGCGCGGCTCTGAAGAACTTACGGAACAGGCAACGCAGAACCTGCAGAAACGGATTGCTGCTCTTGGTGCAGATGCGGATAAGACAGCTGCCAGCGTAAAGGCTGCGGCGGCTGCAGCCGAAAAAGAAGCGAAAGCTTTGGAAGCGGCTTATGTTGCGTTTGACAAAGCGTGGGCGGATATCAATCGACTTGATACGAGCGGGCTTTCTGAAGATCAGTTGAAGTCGTTTAACGAACTAAAGGAAGTTGTTGCTCTGATCAACTCTGATCGCGGGGCGGCATCTTCCGGTACAATCAAAGCATTTACGGAGGCGATTCAGAGAAGTAAAGGTGACATCAAGCTGATGTTGTCTGAATTGAAGAAGATTCAGGCAGAATCCAAAAAGACCGATACTGCTCTGAATAACATGGGTAAGAAACTCGGTGGGTTTGAAAATCAGTATGGGTTTAAGTTAAATCCAGATGATTATGCGGAATTAGAAAAACTCAAGAAAGAGCTTGCAGAGCTTCAAGCGACGGCTTCCCCTGCCGGTAAAAATGTAGAAGATCTTGGATCGCGCATCGACAAATTTATGACCCGGGTTAAAGGAAATCAGGGTAATATCGATACTCTGACGTCAAAGCTGAATGCTTATATGACTCAGATTTCTCGGATTCAGAATATTTCTGGAGACACTCAAGGTTTGGATATTCGGAACGTCGAGGCTGTCCGGAAGATGATGTATGATCTGTTTGTTACTGTCAGAGAGTACAGAGAAATACTTCCGGCTGAGTCCAAAGCGATGATTACTGAGATACTCAGTGAGTTTACCAGACTTGGCACGATCAATGTATCGAAAGTTCGTGAATTGATTTCGGCATTGAATGTTCCAGATCTTGCAACCGACGATACTCTTAGAAAGATCATCGAAGGTCTCGATGGTATGGTGTCTCATGCTACTGCAGCGGCAAACGCTGTAGATGACCTGCATCACGAAATGTCTGACGCTTCTCGGAGCCAGGGGTTCCAGAACCGGGTTAATGACGATATTCGGAAGCTGGATGAATTCTATGAGAAGTACACTAAGCTGAGAAGTAACAAAGCTTTTGCGGATGAGTATACGCAGATTCGGGCGGGCTTTGATATTCACGCTTCGGAAGAGGCGATCAAGAAGAACGAAGACGCCATGAAGGATTATATCCATCGGGCGAAGCAGGCTGGATTGACTACGGATACGCTTGGTGAGAAGATTCAGAAGGCATATCAGAAGTTTGGCGGCTGGGCGATCGTCAGTGGCAGCATGATGCGGGTGATCAGTACGATCCGAGACATGATAAATAATGTCGTGGAGCTGGATCGTTGCCTCGTTGAATTGAAAAAGGTTACTTCTGAAGTTTCTGGTGAGTACGACGCATTCATGCAGCGGACAAAGAGTAGTGCTAAAGAGATTGGGTCTACAATGACGGATCTGGTTAGTGCTACGGCAGACTGGGCAAGGCTTGGCTACAGTTTATCTGATTCGGAAGAACTCGCAAAGATTTCTACGGTTTATGCTAACGTAGGCGATGATATTGAAGGCATCGACGATGCGACGGCTAATCTTATTTCTACGATCCAAGGTTTTAAGGAACTTGATGCTTCTGATGCTTTGAATGTAGTTGACATTCTTAACCGTGTATCCAATGAATTTCCTGCATCTGCAGGTGGCCTTGGTGAATCTCTGAGACGTTCTTCGGCCGCACTTTCTGCTGCTGGGAATACGCTTCAGGAATCGATCAGTTTAATTACTGCTGCTGATGCTGTACTTCAGGACCCCGCATCTACGGGTACTATGATGAAAACAATTTCTATGTACCTTAGAGCTGCGAAAACCGAAGCAGAAGAAGCCGGCGAAAGTGTTGACGGAATGGCGAATAGTGTATCTGAGTTGAGAGCGGAGCTAATGTCGCTTACCGGCAATCGTGTGGACATAATGTTGAATGAAGATACATTCAAATCCACGTACCAGATTATTAAGGAAATCTCTGAAGTTTGGGATGAACTTACTGACGTATCTCAGGCAAACATCCTTAATCTTCTGGCTGGCAAGAGGAACGCGAACGCTGTATCAAGTTTGATCGAGAATTTCGATATGGCAGAAGCGGCTCTGAATGCAGCTAATAATGCGGCTGGTTCCGCTATGGCAGAACACGCGAAGTGGCTTGATTCTATCGAAGGTAAAATCAACCAGTTCAAAGCCAGCTTCGAGGCGCTTTCCAGCTCCGTTGTCAACTCCGACTTTCTTAAAGCTCTGATTGACGGCGGCACAGCATTTATCTCCGTACTTGATACAATCACCCAGAAGATTGGCCCGCTCCCGGGACTTCTCATGGGCATTACTACAGCCATGAATATAGGCGGCTTCGGTAGGCAAAAATCGACTTGCCTCTCAAATATGCCGAAGTATACTCTGGTGGTGACACTGAACGAGTTTGCAGCGTAATCGTGCTGTAAGCAAGAGAGTATTTGAAAAACACCTTAAATTGTATCCCGGTTAGCAGATCCGGGTCGGGAAGAAAACGAACCCGCAGCCAAGCTCCTGTCACAAGACGAGAGAAGGTTCAGAGACTATAATAGGTGCGCGGTCGTCCTACGATACAGGACACGATCGTGAAGGGATAGTCCAGTCGAGCCGAGAAATCGGAAAATCTGTAAGCGGTTGGCCGCCGCTGGTCAAAAAAGGCTTGACAAATCCGCCGAACAGATGTATAATATATTTAGAACAACTGTTTGGAGGTAGCTATGAACGTATACATTACTGGCCCGCACGGGATGGATTCCCTGCCGGAACCTGTTATCCGGCGGCTGGATCAGATCGCCGACAAAGGCTATGATATTTTTGTCGGGGACAGCAAAGGATTCGACGCTGCAGTACAGAAATACTATGCTATGCGGAAATATCGCAAGGTAACCGTTTATGTGAGCGGACGGCACACGAGGTATAATGAAGGCGCCTTTAGTGAAACGCATATTCCGGCTTGGCCGGGTGAAACCAGTGCTGAGTTTGCTCGGAGGAAGAATGTGGCTATGGTGGAGGCGGCCGACTGTGCTTTTGTGGTATGGGACGGATATCATCGTGGTGTGCGGCAGGATATAGAAGAGATGCTGGGGTACGGTAAGAAGGTGCTGCTGTACTGGAACGGGAAGATGATTTTGGTACAGGATGTTGTGGAGCTTATTCGATGGGCGAAATGATAAATGATAAATCTTGACAAATTTTTTCTTATATGTTATACTTAGAATGTAATTAATCTTAGTATAATGACGGCGGTGTCGAGGCATGTATGTAAAAAGAGACCTTAATGAAAATAAACATTTGGGGCTTGATCTTATTACATTTATTATAAGTTTTTTAGTTCTTGGAATAAATTATTCACAGTTGAACAACTCGTTATTCGCATCAATTTTGATATTAATATTTTCACCCACCATTATTATGGTAAACGATCTTTTTTCCGGGAAGATGATTGCAGAGAAAAATTGTTTTTTAAGAGTATTGTCTTTTATTGAATTGGGACTCCTGGTGATTTCGATGGCTGCTTGCATCCTTGGTATTTTGGGCATTCTAAAAATTCAGATGGTTGAAAATACAAAGATCAATAAAATGATTCTTTCTCTTGTAGTAGATGCCGATTTTGTATTTTTCCCGGGTGCTTTTGTAAGTGCCAAAGTAATATTTGTCGTTATCCTTATCATTACGGCTTTGAAAACTATTCAGTTCTTTGCGCAGCGTTTTTCGGTAGCTATGCGAAAAGCAAAAAACTATTCATAACGTATGTCTGATTGCATAAATTTTATGAGGAGGTGTTGTGCATGATGATGCTTGCTCTTGTTGCAGTTCTTTATTTTGCTCCAGGATTTGCCATGTATATATCATTTTGGGAATATGGTTCCAAACCGCTTATCTTTCAATTTTTAACAATTTTGCCGACGATGGGTTATACTATCTGTGCACAGGTTCTCCCGAAGCTTTTCCGCATGGTAAGCAAGACGATAAAGGAGCACAAACAAAAATTCACATTCAAGCTGAAATATCTTTTGTTTAGGACATGGTTAAGCTCTATTCCTCTTGTGTTTGCTTATACTTCAATACTACTTATTGAAAATAAAAGATCGATACAACATAGATATAGAAGAACTACCAATGACTGCGCTGAAAGAATCTACGATGACTTTACCGAGGATTATGCATTTTAATTAAATTCTGCGAGGAAGCTCCCAATGAACAAACGACCTGACGCCAGCGGCACCTCTGACAAAAACAATACACATCCTGCAATATCTATATTGATCATTATTAATATTTTTATAACAGGAGTAGCGTTTTGTTGTACATTGTTTTCTTTTCTTTCTAAAGCGGGGATTATTAGTTTCATTTCTTTGGCAGTAACAATCCTTTCGTTTGTATCTCTTTTATTATTAGTTATAATTGAGAATTTTTTCTCGATGATTTCTGGAATAGAGTTTGCTTCAAACAGAGCTATAGAATTGTTGGAGACAATAGCGGCTCGTTCTTTTGTTCCGAGTGCGGATGAAAAGCAAGAGAAAATATCCGATTTAAGCGATGAAAATGCGCTTATTGCATGGCGTGAAAGTCAAATTAAAAAAGCAGATGTAGCATTGACTTCTGGCAAAATTACTCAGGAAAAATACAATGACTATGTTGCTAAAGTAAAATCGTTTACAAAAGTCCCCGAGGATCAGAGATGATCCTCTTTTTTCTTTTTAGGGCTGACCACCCATTTTTACAGACTGATATTTGATTATAAAGTAGATACTGACGGGACATTGTTTGATGATGGGCTTTTCCGTTCTCTTATTGGGCACACAAAAGATTATCAGGTTGCCTTAAAGAAACTCGACGAATATAATAGTTTATGGACGGGCTTTACATTCCACGGAACAGAAGATGATTTGCAGAGGATCGCATCGTCCTTTGATGATTTGGATCCTTCGATTGCAAAGGCAATTCGCAACCATGAAAAATTGGATGGAAAGAGTAAAGATATTGCCAAGAGTTTTAAGGCTCAAGGCAAAGCTATGGCTGAAGTTGCTATTAAAGCAAAACTCATGAATGTAGCATTGAATGCTGCTATTTCTGTAGGCGTATGGGGACTTGTTGAAGGACTCAAATGGTTATATAATGAATTTGTTATAACCGCCGACGAAATGGAAAACATGGCGACACGGGCCCAGCAGCTTAAAGAGTCTTTGCAGCAAAATAGTGATTATGCTGATAGACTCACGCAGTTGGCGAAAGATTTAGAAAACACCAATCTGACTCTATCGGAACAAAACAGTATTCACGAGCAGATGCTCTTGATACAAGACGATATCATTGAAAAATACGGTTTGGAACGTGGAGCTATTGATGTCGTCAATGATGGTATTCGTGAGACGATTGAACTTCTCAAGACCAGAAGCAACGAAGAATTCGATGACTGGTATGATGATGCCAAAGCCAAGGAATGGTCTGGCAAGAGTGTTTTGAGTAAGTCTATAGATGCGTACGAAGGATTCTCATATAATTCCAGTCTTGCTGATACTGGTAGTGTTACCGATGCTCTTTCCAATAGTTTTGCAAATGCTGTTATTGGCTATGAGGATTTCCTGGCTGTTTTAAGCAAAGAAAATCGTGATCTTTTTGAAAACATAATTAAAATCGAAGAGAGTTTATCAGACAGGAAACTGGTCATTGACACAGATATGAACGCTGATGAGGCTGAAGAGTATCTGGATGTTTTGCTTGATATTGTAGATGCGGTTAATGAAGATGGACAATACGACGATCTTTATTCATTTCTTAATAGAGCTTCGTCGAGAGCTGAGAATATCATTTCCGGATCAGAAAAAGACAATACTCTGTATTATTATGATCATATCGTTGAGGTAACGGAGGGAGTAAGAGAGTATTATTCTGCTCTGCAAGAAGCGGATGAGAAATATCAGGAGTTTCTAAAGAATGGAACATCCGAGGAAATCGTTAAGCAGCACAGCATCATGTCCAGTTCTTTGCAGACATTCCTCGCAAAAGTGCGTGATAGCGGTATTGAGGGTGCGGATCATGTCGCCAACTATTATGCAGAAAAATATGGAGACATTCTGGATTCTTACGAAAGTCAATCTGTAAAAATCCATCTCACCGCCAACGACAGCGAGCTGACTTCTACGACAGTTGCTGCGCTCCGCGGTCTTGCGGAAGCTGGATTCTATACTGCCGGACAGATCAAAAGTGCTTTCGATTCTATCGGCGAAGAAGGTGCCGCACAGTTTGAACAGATCACCGGAGCTGTAGAACTCACCGAAGAAGAAGTCCAGAAGTTTGAGCAGCAGCTGCGCTCTGCGGCCGATCAATACAACGAACTGACCAACGGCAACGTAGACTACCATAACCGGCCAGTCGTATCTGCAGAGAAAATGTGGGCAGCCGGTTGGAAGGAGTTTGCTGCGTCTGAACAGGCTACAACGTATACTCAAGGATATGACATTGTTGATTCTCAGGGTATACCTTATACTATCGATATTACACCGATCCTGGAGAACGGCGAGGTTTTGTCCGGGGACGCTCTGTGGCAATATATCGAAGAAGCGTTCAACGGCAAGTTCAATGGCGTGGAAGATCTTCTTCGTTTAGACGATCAGAAACTGATTGTGCATGTTGAACAGGGCAGCCGTGAGGATAATGCTGATGTATTCGATGCCTTAATTGAAGACCTTAGGGTTGTAAAGGAATCTCATTTGGAAGCGTACAATGCTCTGAATGGGTATATGACAGCCGCCGAGGGGTTCAAACATATTGAGAAGCTGGCTGAAAGCATGGGTAAAACCTTCGGCGAGACGGTTGACTATCTCTCCGATATGGGGTACTTCGGTGCGGAGTTCTCCAATTCCACTGTATCCAATAAAGCACAGGATATCATTTATAACTTCTCGCAGGTTATGGATGTTCTGAATAAGGCTCGTCGGGAACAGGAAACTCTCGGATACGTTACCATGGATACTGTCCAGGAGCTCTATGGGCTCTCTTCAACGTATGATGACATTTCGGATGTTATTGAATACAATGGAGAACAGTATGTCTTTGCGGCAGATAAGGCTAACAGTTTCGCGGAAGCACAGCGCAAAGCAGGAGAACAATCTCTTATTGAAGCTGGCGCTATTACGGAAGATATTCTGGCGCTTAACAGTTATTACCACAATCTGGGGGTTACGGCAACACGGGTTAAAGAGTATTCCGAAGAAGCGTATGAACTTCAGGAGATTCAGAAAAAGATTGCTGAAGGTACTGGGTTTACTGCCACTGAGCTTGAAACTCTGAGAGAAGAATATGGCGAACTGCCTGCTATGATGGATGAAACAACGGGTCTTTTCTATCTGGAAGCTACGGCTGTTGAAACACTGACATCACGATTCTCTGATCTGATTGAAATGATAATCGAGTTGAAACAGCAGGCGTCCGAAGAGTTTGGGCTGCAGACGTTGGCTACGCAGTTGGGTGCGGATATCAATTCCTATAAGGTTCAAAAGACCTATGAGGGAATAATGAACCGTATCCAAACATTTGGCATCAAATCCACGGAAGAATATTTGAAGAATGCGCCGGAAGCTGAAAAGTATAAGGACATTCTTGATAATTATTTCGCAACTCAGGATGATCTTGCGCTTTGGCAAGGGATCTATAATAAAGAGTATGATGTTCCGGAACCTACAGATTCTTCCGTTAATACAGGCAAATCCGACCCATGGAAAGAAGCCTTTGACAAAAAATACGCCGCTCTGCAACACCAGAAAGCTATGGAGCTGATCACCGAGGAACAGTATCTGAATGATCTGGAATCCTTGTACAAAGAGTATTTCGCCGGGCGTGAAAAGTATCGGGATGAAGAGTGGCAGTATGAAGAGGAAGTCTTCACCGGAAGAAAGACTCTTGCTGAAAAGTGGCGTTCTGAACAGGAAGAACTTATCGATGACCACATTTCCGATCTCGAAAAGGAATATGAATATCTCGGCGACGAGGCGAAGGTTATCGAGGAACTGAACCGGTTGCTTGCTGAAAAGAAAAACTTGATGACCGACGAGCAACTCGATACGGTCAACTCCAAGATTCTGGAATATCAGGAGAACGGCATCCGCAAGCAGATCGACTTGATCGAAGAAGAGATTGATCTTCTTGACGAAAAAGAAGGCAACGAAGAGAAAACGGTTTCCTGTTATAAGCGGATGATTAACTTGCTGTACGACATCAAGTCGGTTTATTCCGAGATCTATGATGAAAACAGCGAGTTGATGCGTGAACTTGATGCCGAAATTAATGATAAGTTTGCTAAAATTCGGGATATCAAGAAAGAACTCTGGGAAGCTCAGCGTGACGCTCAGGTCGAATCTCTTGAAGAAGAGCAGGATGCCATCGAGGATTATCAGGATGCTATAGAAGATATTCTGGACGCCACAGTGGATCTGATCAAGCGGGAGACCGAGGCTGAGATCGAGGCTCTGGAAGATGCTCGTGATGAACGGGAAGAATTCTATGAAGCCGAGCTTGACAGCATTAAGGAAGTGGCCGAGGCCCGCAAGGAGGCTCTGGAAGATGAACTGGAAGGTTATAGAAAGATCATCGAAGCCAAGAAAGAAGCCCTGCGGGATGAAGCCGAAGAAGAAGACTACAACGACGAGATTGCCAAGCGATCCAAGGAAATCTCTGATCTGCAGTCCCGGATCAATGTACTGGCGCTGGACGATTCCAAAGCTGCGGCTGCGGAACGGCTGGAGCTGGAGGCCGAACTTCAGACCAAAAAGGATGAACTTGCCAAGTACCAACGAGACTATAGTCTTGACCAGCAGATCGAAGCTCTTGACAAAGAACTGGAATCGTTTGAGGAATCAAATGATGAAAAGATAGAGCTGATTGAGAAGGAGCAGGAACGAGAAGAACAGCGGATCGAGGCCGTCAAGGAAAAAGAGCTGCAGGCTTACGATGATCGCATCGAAGGGCTCCGGGCATACCTTGAAAAAGAAGGTGTGCTCTGGGCGGAAGCCAATCGGCGGATCCAGACCGAAGGCGAGACTCTTTGGCAGCAGCTCCGTGATTATGCTGCGGAGTACACCCGTGATGTGGAATCTTTGGAGCAGTCTTGGGAACTTGCACTGACGGGCGCCAACAAGTACAATGACGGTATTCTGAATCTGATCGACACACTTGGAAACCTGAAAGATGCATCTGTTAGCAACGAGACAACCATCAAGGATCTGGAAGATGCGGAATATCCGGGCGAGTTCACGGCTGCTCAGAAGAACAGCATCGCTGAGATCCGGGCGCAGATGCAGTCGAATTCTCAAGCATGGAAAGATGCTCATGCTGCAGGTGACGAGGGTGCCAAGAATTGGTGGGCTGACCAGAACCAGCAGCTCGGTGCAAAGCTGAACGAAATTCTGGGCGGCGAGTACCTGACCTACAACAAGTGGAAAGGCACATGGGCATTCGACGGAATTGACTTCTACAAGATGCCTATCTATCACGACGGCGGTATTGTAGGAGGATCCGGTTCTCTGGAACAGAACGAACTTCTTGCGGTACTGAAGAAGCGGGAGCTGGTTCTTACGGAACCTATGCAGGACGTTATGGCGAAGTACATTGACTTTGCCAAGAATGCGTCTTTTGCTCTTACTTCCCTGCTCTCTGATGATCCCGTAAAGAACATTGTTGCTGGGTTGAAATCCGGCGGCACGTTCTCCGGAGATACCATCAGCACGATTCATGTTGATAAGCTTTTCGATTTCCATGCGGATAATGTAACGAAGGATGCATTGCCGGAACTGAAACATACCCTGAAAGAAGCGGCGGATTATACGATTCATAAGCTGGAAGACAGACTGTCCCGGCGAGGAATTAAAACCAAAGCGAAAACAACACTATAAGCAATTTGCCGTCTGTGGACGGCTTTTTCTTTTGGAGGTGATTTTATGGCCTTTCAGGCTGAACACATACTCTATGACGGAATCTCCTCCGAGAGGTTCGGTTTGACACTTTTCAACGAAAACGGGGGTCTCGAAGAAACTGGCGGGACCTCCTTTTCTATTTTGCGATCGTCTCTGCGGGGCGGGCAGGAATTTGTCTATATGGGGAAAGAAGACGCTGATCCAATTCCGATGGAACTGTCTTTGATCTCGGACACTGTGCTGGACTCTGCTATGCAGGGAGCAATTCACAAATGGCTTATTGGCCACAGTGGATACAAGGAACTGCGTATCATGCAGGCGGATATGACTACTTTGCGGATTGGATGTATTTTTCATGAACTGAAGTATCTGCAGGTCGGCAATGATACGGTTGGCGTGGTGGCTATTGGAGAATGCAATTCCCGATATTACCGTGGAAATGATATTGCTTCTTCTGCTTCCGGCGCATCCGGTTCTTTTACCATACGGAATTTGTCCGATATCAATGAGTATATCTACCCGGAGGTTCGGATCACAATGCCTTCTGGTGGAGGAAATTTTTCTCTTGTCAATGAAACAGACAACGGTAGGGAGAGTGTCTTCACTTCCCTTTCCGGAGAAGAACAGATTACGCTTTACAATTTCCGGCAGATCATCGAATCTTCTTCTGGGATTCGGCGGCTGTCGGCTTTCAATAAGAAGTGGGTTCGGATTCTGCCAGGAGTCAACAACTTCTCTTTTGCGTTCACGGGCGGCGCGGGGAGAATTGAGATTACTATGCCCGTATATAAAATGGTAAGCCAGTGAGGAGGGAGTCCGGCTTGATACAGAAATTTGACTATTACCGGCAAAGCGAGAAGCCGGATTTTATCTTATGCAATCCTGACGGGGCAGAACTTGCTTCACTGATTGTTTCGGACACAAATTGTGTCCTGCGTTATAACGACACATCGGAACTGAGTTTTGTCTGTGAGGAAGGCGTAACAGATGCTTATGATCTGATTGAAACGCACCGGCAGATACTTGTGGAAGACCTTGGGTATTTCATCATTGATTCGGTTGACGAAGATCTGACGGACGGAGAACATCATGGTACGAAGACGGTAAATGCGAAGTCTTGTCAGTATGAGCTTGGCTTCCGGCTTGTGGACTATCTGAGCGGAGTTTATCCCTTCTATGATTCTACCGGCAATTTTGATGAAGAGGGGAATCCTACTACCTTTATGGGTTATGTTCTTTCTCTTGCGCCGGGCTGGAGCATTGAGTATGTTGACTCTGCTTTGGAAAATCGGTATCGCAGCCTGGAGGTTACGAAGCAGACACTTCTGGATGTGTTGTATTCCACAGCGTCCAAGGCATATCAGTGTATCTTCACCTTTGATTTTCTTCGCCGGACGATCCGGGCGGATGCTGTTTCTACGTTGACAGAAACAGAAACTAATCGGACAGATATCTATCTTTCTTTCAACAATATTATTGAAGGGATGGATGTAAGTGAATCGGCAGACGGGATTGTTACCAGACTCCATGTATATGGTCAGGATCTGGATATTCGACAGGTGAATCCCCTCGGAACTTCCTATATCATCAATCTCGATTTCTTCAAGAATCCGAATTGGATGGGGCAAGATCTGATTGATGCGATAAATCTCTGGGAAGAAAAGGTGGACGGGTTTACGGAAACCTATACTTCCCTGTTGGGCAATTATCGCAAACGGCAAGCTGAGTTGACATTGCTTCAGTCAGAACTCGCTACACTGGAAGGTGAAAAGGCTGAGATTGACAATGTGATCAGCGTACAGATTCAGCAGGGGCTGACCAATGCGGATATCAAAGATCGGTATGCTGAGAATCTGGCGGCACAGTCTGTTAAGAACAGTGAGATCGCTTCTAAGAAATCTGCAATTAAGAGCAAACAGGCTGAGGTGGATAGCATATCAAAACAGCTTTCCTCTATCAATGGTCAATGCTCTATGGAGGCTAACTTTACGCAGGAGCAGCTTCGGGCGCTGGACGGTTTTCTGATCGACGGTGAGTATTCCAACAACAATTATATTGTAACGGATCTGATGTCGGCGGAAGATATTCAGGACGAAGCGGCGGAGCTTTATGCGGAAGGGCTGATCGTAGCAAAGAAGCTGGCTCAGCCGAGTTTCACACTTTCTGTGGATGCTATAGCATTTATCCATTTGCCGGAATTTCTGGCTTTTACGGATCAGCTTGAGCTGGGTTGTATGGTCACTGCGGAAAAGGTAGAGGATGTATATTATACGCCAATTCTTCTGGAAATGGAATTTTCCTGGGATAAGAAAGATGATTTTTCTCTTGCTTTCGGAAACCGGTTTCATTTGAATGATGCTGGATTTACCTACGAAGAACTCCTTGGGTCGGCGTCAAACACATCCAACTCGGTTTCGGCAAATTGGGATTCTATTGTAGATTTCAATAAGAACTATAAAGACGCTGTTTCGAGTCTTCTGAATAATGCGTTCAATGTGGCGCTGCATACGATCATCTCTTCTTCGGATCAGGAGATTGTATGGGACGCTTCTGGGTTTACCTGCCGCAAGCTGAATGAGAACGGCTACTATGAGAACGAGCAGTTTAAGATCATCAATAATATGATTGCCTTTACCGATGACGGCTGGAACACGCTGAAGACGGTGGTGGGCAAGATTCTGCTGCAGGACGGTTCTTACAAGTATGGTGTGGCGGCGGAGGTTCTGGTTGGTAAGCTGCTGGCCGGGAATAATCTGGTGATCACCAATGAAGGCGGGACTTTCCGCATTGATGAGAATGGTGTGTCATTCTTTGCCGGGCAGGATGAGAACGGAGAGGATCAGTATATTGCTTTTGAAGAATATTTGAGAGAGCAGATGGATTCTATTCAGACAGAACTTGACGGCAAGGTGCAGACATACTGGCAGGCGGAAATGCCTATTGGACAATATCACGACATTTCGACGGATACGGAACAGTATACAATCTGTATGGGATATGTGGGGGACCTCTGGTATGACACGACATCCAAGGAAACGAAGCGGTATACCGTGGCGGAAGGCGACGGGGCTGCTACGTTCACATGGGAGATTTTTGCGGAAGCGGATGTGCCGAACGAGGTCTGGGATCAGATCGACGGGAAGAAGACGATCTACACGTCCTGCCCGGTGAACGGGTTTGCCAAGGATGATCTCTGGCTTTATGAAGGTGTCGGCGTGGTACAGGAGAGCGCTTCTGCTGCGTATCGGGCGCCTTATGATGACAGCGGGGCCTATTTTCAAAAGAGTGACCTTCTGGTGGCGACGGCGGATTCTGTCAAGTACGATCCGACGCTCTGGGAGAAATACAGCACGAACATTGACAAGGAGAACGGAGATTTTGAGTTCCATCTGAATGATGATGGGATGAGTCTGAAGAATGGTGAAGTCCGCATGGAGACGGGTACCAATACGGTGCTTCTGGATCCGACAGTGGGTATTCAGATTCTGAAAGGAAATAACAAACAGTTCTATGCAGACACTTCTGGAAACCTGCATCTAACGGGGACTCTTGAAGCTGCGGGCGGTACTTTCTCCGGGGAACTGAATGCGGCTACCGGGACTTTTTCGGGAACTCTGAATGCTGCTGGTGGAATCTTCAATGGGACTGTGCAGGCTTCGACATATCTGGATGCTAACGGGAAAGAAATGATGAATTCGTCCGGGAAGTTCACGGGGGAATATCTGGAACTGAAAGGGATCACGGTTTATAACAGTGACGAAGATGTAACTTTCAAGATTGATGAATATGGCAATGTATTAGTCAATGGGGAGGTTACGGTTTCCGGGAATACGACCTTTACATGGAAAGATGTTGAAGACGAGGCTGCTTCGGCTGCTGATACTGCCGTCGGAGAACTGGCTGACGGGAATTATTCCGGAGGTACGTTTATCTCGGGAACTTCGATTTATTCGCCAAACATCTATACCAATGATTTCAAGATCATCGGGACTGAATCGATGAAGGGAGAAAATGTGTTTCGGGCGTACTATAATACTGAACGTGATCGAATGGAGATTCAGTTGAATTCTGTCAGAGAGTCTGTTTTGTCTGCTTTTACACTTAAAATCAGTACTTCACAGTTGAATCTTTCTGATATCACACATACTGCGTTCGGCGGAACCGTTGATTTTTCTGAGGCAACTGTTGAGGGTCTTGATTCTGTCAATGTTGTTGCAAAATTTGGATGAGGTAAGAGATGGCAATTATTGAAAGAGATGCTATAACCAACACTTCGTTTGACGTTCGAGCTGCCGATCTTGTGACTGGTACATCCAAAATTGTTACATGGTACCTCGACGGTTATAGTTATACGCAACAGAACGTAATTGCAAGAAACAACACATCTTCGTGGTTTACGATAGACGGCCTTGATCCTGGAACATCCTATGTTGTTGAAATTGAAGTAGATTACGCCGATGGTACATTTGAAACCAGCAGGACATCTGTGACTACGACTGGTTCCAGTTCCGGCGGAGGAAGTTCCGGCAATGACAGATGGGTAATCGAATATGCGTACGACTGCAGAAATACAAGCAGTCCGGTATCGCAGTATTTGAATCTGGATCGGTATCAAGTTGCTATGTTTCGGTGCAGCTTCACGGAAAGTGGAAAGGTTGCATTTTCGTCCAGTGGAGCGGATAGCACCTGGGCGGCGCTCAGTATATCCAGTTCCTTTGACGGGAATTCGGGAACGCCGGACTCTGACTATGTCGTTGCTGACGATATGAACAATAATGGGGACTTCAGTTTTTACTACAATGTAACGGCGGGGTCTACCTATTATCTGTTCGTAATGCATTATGACAGCAGCGACTATGGATCTATGACTGTCTACATCGAACCGGAGGGCAGCGGGTCTTCTGAAAAATGGACGGTTTATGGGTATAGTCAGTATACAAATCTGTCTGCAAATGCTACAAGGCCCATTTCGCTCGGGGCTATGTACACGGCGATGTTTACGATTTCGTTTGTGAATAGTGGGACTGCAAAGTTTTACACGACCGGATCTGTAGATACTGTCGGGTATCTGTGTACATCCACGGGGTTTGATTCGTCTACGGGTGAACCAACATCGTCACCTCTGAGAACCAGCGATGATGGTGGCAGCGGAAATAACTTTTTGATATCCTATCCTGTTACGGCGGGAACTACATACTATCTGTTTATCAAGTGCTATTCGAGTTCTGAGGCGCTTGCAACGACCGTTTGCATTGATGTACCGACAGTGGGTGCTCCGGCGGTGTTCAACTGGAGTAGCGCAAAGGTGGCCGGTGGTACATTCAATATAACGGCTGATGAGTGGACAAGGCTTCTGAACAAGATTCAGGAGGTCAGAGTTTACAAAGGGCTTCCTGAGATGGAGCTTGGAAGCGCCGTGTGGAATTTTACCTATCCTTCAAAGGGAGATGATTTTCTGGCTTTGCATTACAATCAGGCGCTTATGGGGATTGCTGGCATTTACGACTCGGACGGGTATACGGACTACTATGACGACAACGCTGTTTCATCTGGCAGCAATATCACAGCGGCCCAAATCAATTTGCTGCGGACACTGATTAATAACTACTGTGAATAAGAGGAAGAGAAGGTTATGAAAGAGAGAATTATGAATGTGCTTTCGTCCGCTCGGATGGCTATGAGCAATGTTTATGTGAAGGAAGAACAGAACTGCCTGAATCTCGGCGGCGCTATGCAGATGGTTCGGGAGGTTCTGGAAATTCTTGAGCGCTGCGACATTGTGCTTATGGAGGATCCGGAGCAGAACAGGAAGGAGTAAGCCATGGGCATTTTTCATGATGTGCATTGTCTGGAAGACTTTGGTATGATCGCCGGGTCTTATCGGACGATTCACATAGATTGTACAGATACAAAAGGAGATCCCATCCGGCTCAGCACCATGATAGCTTTCGGCTGCAAGTTTTTCTGGTATGGCACAAACGATGTGGCGTTTGAAATCGAAGGGGTTCCAAATGCGCTTCTGCCGTACAGAATGGAAATTCGGATTCCGTCTGCACTTACCGAAGGCCTGGCGGATTGCTGTCTGGAATACATGCCGTACGTGACGTCTGCTGAACAGACTATCAAATATGGCAAGGGGCGGATCATGATTGAAGGAGGCTGATGATTTGAAACAGCCGCATACAGACATATATAACACTGTCCGGCACGAGGATGTTTACGCCATCGTGATTCCGGAAGAGTTTATGGGCTGGCATCCATTGGATTATTGGAATATTGTTCTGCTGGACGATGTTCCGTTATCCGAGGTGGATGACAGTCATTTTTATGAGACATACGGAGGGAATATATGAACACAACAGAAAACTACGGTTTTCATATCGTCCCGGCCAAGACAACTGCTACTGTACTGGAGTTCCGTGAAGCTGTAGCCGGGGAGTCCGGTAATTTTGCAATGTTGGACACAATTCTGGCGTCCATGGATATCCGATCTTGCGCTGCTGTGAGAAACACTTCTGGTAAATACAGTCTGGTTTTCACGAAGAAAGACGGAAGTACCTTTTCTGTGGAACTGCCTGCTGTCAGCGTATCCGGCGGGTCTTCTGATTCCGGGGGATCGGGAGTAACTCCTACTATTACAGCAGAGGAGACAGAAACGGGTGTTATCATTACGATCACGGATGCGCTCGGAAGCACTTCTGCGGAGATCCGAAACGGTGTGGATGGTGCGCCCGGTGAGGACGGATACAGCCCTACTGCTAAAGTGGAGCAGACTTCCAATGGGGCGCTGATTACCATTACGGATAAGAATGGGACAACCACGGCGCTGGTTACAAACGGGACAAACGGTTCCGGGTCTGGGTCTGGCGGAACAGGCGCTGATGGGTTTAGTCCTATTGCCAATGTTACACAGACAGAGACGGGGGCAATCATCTCTATTACGGATGCTGCGGGGACGACTACGGCTACGATCACCAATGGGGGTGATGGGACTCCCGGGAAAGACGGAGCTGACGGCGTTGGGATTGCCAGCGTTGTAAGAACAAGTGGAGACGGGGCTGCGGGCAGTACGGATACATACACTATCACTTTTACGAATGATGCGACTACTACCTTTACGGTTTATAACGGCAGGGATGGCGTGGATGGTTCGAATGGCAACGATGGGACGGATGCTTCTGTTGTGGTCGATTCTACTGTAACGGACGGCGGCACCAATGCTGTGAATTCAGCGGCGGTGATTGCTTATGTGGATTCTGTGTTGGGTGATTTTGAAGCTGTGGCAGCACAGATGGATGCGTTGATAGGAGGATGACATGACGGTAGCAGAGAAAATACTGGAATGGATTACATCCTTGGGAAATGTTCTTACGAGAGCCAATGCGAAGATTGCGGCTAAGAACGGCACGACTGCTGATACAATTTTTGATTTGCCGGATGCGATTGATACTGTACAGACGGGAGCAGACGTTTCTGGTGTTACAGCTGGTGCGGGTGATGTTCTTTTTGGGAAAACTATTGTAGATGCTCTTGGCGGTGAAGTCCACGGAACGATGAAAAATAATGGTGCAGTAAAAAAGACATTGACATCAAATACATCTTATACGATTCCGGCCGGATATCATAATGGTTCTGGTAAGGTAACTGCTGATGTGCCTCAGACGATTGTGACGGGAGAAGACAGTACAGACTGTACGGCTGTGGCATCTGATGTGCGGTATGGGAAGTCGTTCCGTGCTGGTGGAATTGAGGATACGGGAGAGCTTCGTACAGTGAGTGTACCTAAGGTAGTTATAGATGTAGATACGACATCGTCAAGTAGTAATGTGCAGGTCAAAGCGTATACGAATGCGTCTACCACGGAGGGAATTCTTCCGGCGGGGTCTTCTGGGTCTACGGTTTCGAAGACGATTCCGAAGTATACGGGAGAAACCAGTTTTCTTGTGACGACTGGTTCAAAAACAATACAGGTTTCCGGGAGATACTGCGAAGACAACATCATTTTGACGGGAGCGCCGACGTACAGTGGATCTTATACCGTAACACCGACATCATCGGCTCAGACATTATATACAGCCGGGAACTATCTTTCCAACAATATTATTATACAGTCTGCCGCTCCTGTGATACATGCCGTTATTGGATCTTGGAGTTCAAAGAGTTCTGTTACGATCCAGGAAATTACAGAAATGCCACAGATGTTTATGCTACATCATTCCAGCAGCAGCGGATATGCTACATTAACCGTATTGGATGTGGATTTTTCTGTGATTTCAAGCGGTTCATCTAAAGCGTATGAAGTGATAACGAGCGTGTCTATTGAATGGAGTGGGTTTGAATCTCGTTCTTACGGTTCGGGAGTATATACTAGCGGAACTGTAATTAAAGACAGTGATGGAATGGTAAATATCAGTTTGTCGAGCAGCGGTCTTACGCTGACTTCATCCAATTATGTTTTTGACGGGACTTACACTATATTCTGGATGTAATCTTAAAAGGAGGTGAAGCTATGTACACAATACTTGTGGATCAGAGTAACAATCTGATTACTACGGAAAAAGAAACGATTATGCATCGGAGCAAACTGGTAAACACATTGTGTTTTCTGGCGAATCCTACATATAACGAAGTTGACATGACGGGTTGTACTGTACTACTGGAATATGTGCGGCCGATTAGCCGGAAGTATGAAACGGAAACTCTTTCTGTTGCGGCGGACGACTACAATGGATATCTGCAGTATATGCTGCCGGTTGATACGAATATTACAAAAGAGCCCGGAGATGTTGAACTGGCTCTTTCTTTTATTAAGGTTGAGATGACGGGCGATGGGAAGGTAAAGACGCCTGTGCGCAAAACGGCTCCGACTACTCTGACAGTGCATTCTACTGCGGCCTGGGCTGATGTTATTCCTGACGAGGCGCTGTCCGCTATCGACCAGCGGATCATCAAGACGGATGCACAGATCAAGGCTCTGGAAGAAATGAGCGTACTGATGGAAATGACCAAAGCTGACGACCTTATCTACGACAAGGAAACGGGTGAGATTCAGCTTACTGCCGGTGGAGAACCTATCGGAGGCAAGGTGGATCTGATTGGTGATAAAGACATTCGTGACGGGGTTCCTGTTGTGGAATTTTCAAAGTCCGACGAACCGTCTGTAGACGAGAACGGTGAGATCGACAATGTAGTGGAATTTGGAAATAATCTTCCGGAAGAACAAGACAACGTCGTTGAATTTTGATTTAAAAGAGGGGCTGCCCTCTTTTTATTACATGAGGAGGAAATATGGCCTTATCTTTTGAAGAATCCCTGCGCAGAGCGAGAGAAGCGATTGCGAAAAAGACTGCGGCTCTTGAAACAGAACCTGTCTCTCCCGTCTCTGCTGACTATGGGATTGCTGTAATGGACATGGCGGCAACTACGGATGTGCTTGCACCCGAAGACACGATTGCCGCTTATTCCGGCGACGACTGGACGCTGGACAATAATTATCTCTACTATACAGAATATCATGACGACAAGATTTCTGTGGTAGATGAAAATAAGAAGATCACGGTGCACAAAGGGCAGATCAATCTGACGCAGGAAATAAACTCTCAGTTTGTTCCCTTTGAGATGCCCAGATTCTATGATGGATTTGACCTGAAGACCGCTACTGTGCTGATTTATTTTGTAAATGCAGCCGGAGCGGGAGATTACGCGAATCCGATCAATATGTACTACTCTCAGGACAAGCTGAAATTCGGCTGGCTGATTGACGACCGGGCGACTGTGGTTTCCGGCAAGCTGCATTTTGAGATTCATGCGGTCGGCGTGAATTCCAAGGGAAATGAATACATCTGGAAAACGATGCCTTCTGATGATCTGGAAGTTATGAAGTCTCTGTCCGGTGAAGGTGTGATTGAACCGGATACCACATGGATTTCGAGCTTTATGACGCAAGTTATGGAGCAAGTTGCACTGGCGCAGGGGTATGCAAACACTGCTGCAGGGTCTGTTGCGGCTGTAGAGGGATATGCTTCTGATGCGGCGGCATCTGTCGATGAAGCATCTGAGATTGTAGAAGCCGGTAAGGCAGATATGCAGGCTATGGTAGATTCTGCTGCCGCTGATCTTGGCGCATCTGTTGAGGATGCTGTGAACACGAAGGTGGAAGAAGCTCTGCTTGGATATTACTCTGCCGAACAGGTAGATGAGCTGATCGCCGGAGTGGATGTATCCGACCAGCTTAACGCACTGAAGGAAGAACTGCAGGGCGAAATTGATTCCATTGATGGGTTGGCTGCTTTCCATGTAACTTATGACGGCACGACTATGAAGTTCTTCAATGGCGAAACAGTCATGAACGAAATTCAGATTAACAGCGATCCTTCTGCGGAATGGGTATCTGCCTATACGGAATCGGTTCGTGAAATTGCTGCTGCGGGAGATACTGCTGTACTCCAAGAACTGGTGGCATATAAAGAAACAACTGATACTGATCTGGCCGGTATTCATGAAACTGTAGACGCTCTGCCGGAGACTTTGCAGAACGACTATTACAACAAGGAAGCGGCGGATGGGAAGTTTGCTGACAAGGTTGTTGTATCCGATGCGGTTACAAAGCTGGCGAATGTAGAAGCTGCTGCCAAAACTGCTAAGGAAGGGTTGGATACTGCAAACGAAAAACTGGCGGAACTGGATGAAGAGGTTGCCGGGATTGACAAGTCTCCCCGTCTTACATATGGTATTGACTATAACAATGTGGAAGATCCGGAAGTTGGAGAAAACCAGCTTGCTTTCTTTGAATATGAAAACGAGGGACAGGAAAACGAAGTTCGGACTTTGAAAAAGAGAGTGCCCATTGTTGGCGGAGGCGGCGGAACTGGGACAAGTTCTGTTTTGAAGATTGAATATGTAACCAAGACGCCGTACGTTGTAACCGTGAATGACAAAGCAGAAATTACGTTCTTGTTCTCCGGCGAAGACTCTTCTGGCGTGGAGATTCTGGAAGGCACTTACACGCTGAAGGTTGCTAATGTGACGGTTGCTTCCGGAGTGGTGACTGCTGGGGAGAACACCATTGACATTACGGACTATCTGCGGCTGGGTACACAGAAGGTGCTTCTGTCTATCACGGACGACAACAATTCTCTGGCTACTCGTTCTTGGACGGTACAGAAGATTGATGTAAAAATTGAATCTTCTTTCAATGATACACTGACATATCCGATTGGGCCGGTATCCTTCTCTTACACGCCTTATGGTGCGATCTCCAAAGAGATTCATTTTAAGCTGGACGGAGAGGAACTGGAGCCGACAATTACTTCCGTTTCCGGCATTCAAATGGGATACGTAATTCCGGTTCAGGAACACGGTGCGCATCTGTTTGAAATCTGGGCTACGGCGGAAGTAGAAAAGAACACTATTGAATCTAACCATATTGTAAAGGATATCCTGTTCTGGGACAGCGAATCTACTGTACCGGTGATCGGTTGCGCTATGCAGGATTTTGTTGTCCGGCAGTATGATATTGTAAACATTCCCTATGTTGTACATGATCCAGGTACGGAGACGCCGAAGGTAACTCTGGCGGTGGACGGCAAGACTGTTTCTGAACTGACTCTGGATTCTGCCTCTCAGCTTTGGGCATTCAAGTCTGCGGATGTGGGCGAACACGTTCTGACGATTACCTGTGGGACGGTTGTGAAGACGCTGAGGGTTGTTGTGGAAAAATTAGACATTGAGATTGAGCCGGTTACGGCAAATCTGGCGTTTGACTTCAATCCAGTAGGATATTCCAACAACGACATTGGCAGCAGACTCTGGACGTACGGGGATGTATCCATGTCGGTTTCTGACAACTTTGACTGGGTGAACGGCGGATATCAGATTGACGACAACGGAGATTCCTATTTCTGCATCAAGGCCGGGACTTCTGCGGAAATTGATTACAAATTGTTTGCAGATGATGCCAAGAAGAACGGGAAAGAATTCAAGCTGGTATTCAAATCTGTGAATGTAGCGGATCCGGATGCGGTATTCCTGCACTGTCTGGACAACACGCTGGCGGACAACCACATCGGGATCAAGATGGCTGTACATGAAACTGTTATTTACGGTATGACAAAACGGCTGGAACTTCCTTATTCTGAGGGGGATATCATTGAATTTGAATTCAATATTTCCAAGAACAGTGAAAAGGTACCGATGGTGATGGGGTATGAAGACGGTGTGTCTACAAGACCTTTGGTATATGATGATACTGTGGATTTCACACAGGTTACCCCGAAAGTGATTTCTCTTGGTTCTCCGGACTGTGATCTGCATATTTACCGGTTCAAGGTATATGCGGAATCTTTGACGGATGCGGGGATTCTGAACAACTTTATTGCAGACGCACGGAATGCAACGGAAATGGTGAACCGGTACACAAGAAACCAGATCTATGACGAAAACCAGATGCTGGATCCGGATGTATTTGCGAAGAAAAATCCGCATTTGCGGGTATACAAGTTGTCTGCTCCGTATTTCACCAACAAGAAATCCGATAAGGTGCCGGACACTACGATCCAGCAGATTTACGGCTCAGGAGATTCTGTTCTTGATCAGTGGACAGCATATGAAAGTCAACATTCCGGACAGGGGACTTCTTCTGACAACTATGGTCAGGCTGGTAGAAATATAGACTTTATCATGAACAAGGACGGATCGTACTTTATTTTAGGGGACGGATCCAGAGTTGATAAGATTACGCAAACACGTACTTCTGTTCCTGTGAACTATCTGAATTTCAAGGCTAATATTGCTTCTTCCAACAATATGACGAACGCTATGCTGGCGAATCGGTACAACGAGTTCTGTCCGTACAAGCGGCCTTTTATTCGTTCCGAGGAAGAGGATATCAGCTTTATCAAGGATACGATGGAATTCCACAATGCGGTTGTTTTTATTCGGGAAACGGATACGCAGCAGGATGAGAATGGGAATTATATCAACCACAGAGAATTCAACGATACGGACTGGCATTTTTATGCGCTCGGAAACATTGGAGATTCCAAGAAGACGGACGACACCCGGCTGACAGATCCAGATGACAGATATGAATGCTGTATTGAAATCATGGATATTCAGAGGCCTTTGTCTGACTTCCCAGTTGACACCATGCGGAATGCGATGATCTATGAAGAAGAGGACGATGGAACCAGGATTTATTTCTGGGCGACGGACGATAATTTGGCAAATCTGTATGAACTGATCGATGGAGAATATGTGCTGACGCAGGATACGACTGTTGATCTGTCGAAGACATATTACATTGATGCACTGGTACATGACGACTTCTCGGAGAACTTTACCTACGGGTGGCGTTATCTCTGGGAAGACGGAACGGATGAAGAGAATGCGGAAGTATTCGATTACTGTAAGCAGAAGTGGATTGAAGCGTATCGGTTTATCACTACATCCAGTGACGAAGAATTCAGAGCGCATTTCGGGGACTATTTTGTAGTTGACAGTGCGCTTTTTAACTATCTGTTTACTCTGAGATATTGTATGGTCGATAACCGGGCGAAAAATATGTTCTTGCATTATGGTAAGACTGGAGATGTGGATTCCGAGGGCAATCCTATCAGAAAATGGGATTTGAACTGGGATTACGATAATGACACTGCCTGTGGTCTGAACAACTATGGTAAGCAGGTTTATCGGTACGGTCTGGAAGACACAGATACAGACGCAAACGGCGTTGAAGTATTCCGTGAAATGGATAGTGTTCTCTTTAACCGGATTCGGGTTTTGTTCAAAGATGAACTGAAAGCTATGTACAATGAACTGGAATCCGAGAATGCATGGGATGCTGCTTCTTTCCTGAATCAGGCGGATGCATGGCAGTCTGAGTTTCCCGAAGAACTCTGGAGGCTGGACATTCAGAGGAAGTATATTCGTACATACACGGAATCCCACATCAATGGCAAAGGGAATCCGGACTTTTTGACGGACATGGCTAACGGAAAGATGAAATATCATCGCCGTCAGTGGGAACGGAATCAGGAAAAATACATGCAGTCCAAATTCCAGACGGCAAGAGCTGCGGAGGACACGCTTTTCATGCGGTGCATTGTACCGGAAGGAGAACTGGCGGTTTCGCCGAACTACAATTTGAAACTGGTGCCGTACAACTATATGTATCTGAACGTACAGTATGGTGGTGGAACTCCTGTATCCCGTCGTGCAGAGCCGGGTAATGTTTATGAAATTCCCTATTCCGGGGATCAGGTAGATATTATCAACGTGTATAATGCATCCATCATTCAGGACTTCGGCGATCTTTCTGCCTGTTATGTGGCTACGGCCAACATTTCCAAACTGGAAAAGGCCAGACGGTTTATTCTGGGTAGTTCTGCAGAGGGATACAACAATCCCAGTTTTACACAGCTTACTCCGGGTGAAAATCCGCTTATGGAAGAAATCAACATTGAAAATCTGACGGGGCTGACACAGTCTCTGGATCTTCGGGGGCTTTTCAGTCTGAAGCGCTTATTTGCTGGCGGATCCAACATTTCCGGAGTGGTATTTGCCCGTGGCGGTTTGATTGAATATGCGGATCTACCTGCTATTGGGGCGCTTCGTATGGGAGACCTTGCATATCTGGAAACACTGGATATTGCATCCCTGGAAAAACTGACTGGTGTTGTTGTAGAAAACTGTCCTGCTGTGGACATGGTTTCCCTGCTGACCGGGGCGGCAAATTTGAATCGTATCCGTGTAACCGGTATTGACTGGGTACTGCCGGATACTTCCCTACTTGCCCGTCTGTACGGTATGCGCGGATATGACAAGAACTGGGATAACGCAGATCGTTCTGTGCTGACCGGGGCTATTCATGTTCCGGTTCTATATCAGCAGGAACTGAATGATTACAATGAGGCGTGGCCTGAGCTGCATTTGACCTGTGACACACTCGTGGAACAGTTTGTGGTTTCATTTGTGAATCATGACGGAACCCTGATTGAAAAACAGTATATCATTAAGGGCGAAAAGGCGGTTGATCCTGTTACCCGTGAAGACAATCCGGTTATTCCACAGAGAGAATTTACCATAAGTCATTCGTTTGCATTTGACCGCTGGCTGCCGGATGGAGCCACCACTGTGACGGATCAGATCTTCCGGAATGTGACATTTACAGCATCTTATACTTCCGCTCTGCGGGAATACACAGTAAAACACGTATCCATGGGTAAGGTTTTACAGGAAAAGAATGGGTTGTACGGCACAAACATTTTGTATGAAGGAAAAACTCCTACGTATACAGACCAGGAAGAATCTGCGTATGCGTTCTATCTGTTCAACCGTTGGGACAAGTCCGGTGTTGTAGATGGAGACAAGGTAGTCAATGCTGTTTATGACAAATATGTTTATGATGGCAATCTGTCTCAAATTGATTTTTCTGATATGACGCCTGTGCAGATTTATGCATTGACAAAACTGTATAAGGCTGGTGTTATATCTCTGCCATCTGAGGGATACATTGAGGCCGGTTCTACTATGCGGTTTACACTTGGAAATGACATCAATTATGATGGCATTGAAAAGTATCTGGTAGTAGATGCACCGATGGTATTTGACGGAACGAATCATATTGACACAGGGGTTTCCCCGTTTGATATGGATCGTGACTTTGTTTTTGCTGTGGACTATGAATTTGCTGCTGATTGTCCTGCCGGAGGCGTGTTGATGCAATGTCTGCAGCCGATCACTCTGCAGGGTGTGAAACTGT
>JAGBRZ010000194.1 GCA_017632155.1 Clostridia bacterium | reverse complement strand
AGGGTGGCTCGGTGATCCAGAAGATCGTTGCCGAGTCGGGCGCAAAGGTGGATATTGAGGACGACGGCACCATCCGTATTGCTGCCATCAACGGCGAGAGCGCTTCCATCGCCAAGGCTGCCATCGACGCCATCGTGTTCGAGCCCGTTGTTGGCGCGATCTACACGGGTACCGTTACCGGAATCAAGGAGTTCGGCTGCTTCGTTGAGTATGCTCCCGGCAAGGAGGGCATGGTTCACATCTCCAAGATCGCTGACAAGCGTATCGACAAGGTAGAGGACGTTCTCTCCCTCGGCGACACCGTTAAGGTTAAGTATATCGGCCTTGACAAGAAGGGCAGAATGGACTTCTCCATTAAGGACGCAAAATAATAGTCTAAGTAAATAACGACACTTCGAGAGAAGGGGAACGAGAATTCGCACAGTATGAATAACCGTCCCCTTCTCTTTGCATAGCTCTCGAAAGGAGACCGCAATGAACAACAATACAAATCCGAAATCGAATACAAAGCAGTATTCAACAACAAGATATACCCCTCGCCGCGACCGCGGAAGAAGACACAATCAGAACAAGATGGTCTTTTTCATTCTGTTGGCACTGCTCATCATAGCTCTCATCGTGGCAATCTCGCTTGTCATTGCCGATCTTGTCGGCTCCGCGGGCGCAGATACGACCGAGGGCTCTGAAGGTGAAGGCACCCGCGCCCCCGGCTTTGTCTCGGACGGTCACGCAATGTCGAATGCTTATGACGGCAAGTCCGATACCTATATGCTTTCGGTGACTAATCAGAGCGAGGGCTCCTTCTTCAGCTGTGAATTTGAGGCGCAGGCAGACGTCGGACAGATCGTTTTTGCTTCCACAGAGGAAGAGTATTATATCCGCGGCTGCTTCATTCAGCTCAAGGTTGACGGAGAATGGAAATCCGTGGCTCAGCATTCGGGCGCAGAGGAGAAAACTTATACCATCAGCGCGGCAACCTTCAATGCCACCGCGGTAAGAATTCTTCTGACTGCTGATGCGGATGCTCTTTGGGCGATCAACGAGCTGACTCTTACCGACAAGGCGGGTAACCCCATCGCGCTTCGTTCCCCCGCTGCCGGCACCAACACCACGCCCGTTTCTCCCGATGAAACCACCTCGCAATCGGATGTAACCACCTCCGTCGGCGGAGCGGATACTACCGCACCTGTCGGAAGCACAACAGTTCCCCAGGCTACGGGCTATACCACAATTCAGATCAGCAACGAAAGCCTTTACACCGGCTCTCTCATCCTTGTAAATTCGCAGTATGCGTACTGTTTCCCCGTTTCGACGGCAAGCCTTCTCAACGTATATAACGAATATTACGCAAACGATTATCATTGCAACTACTTCGTTGACAGCTCGATCCAGCTCGAGGCGGTTGCCGCACGCTCCGTGCTTCAGATGGCGAATGCCCTCTTCACCGAAACAGGACTCAACAATCTCCAGATCGGCACGGGCTACCGTTCGTATGAAACTCAGCAGGATCTTTCCACCCGTTATCCCGCAACCGCGGCGCTCCCCGGTTACAGTGAGCACCATACCGGCCTTGGCGTCGATCTTCAGATCTGGGATAAGGATAAAAAGGTAACCCACGTCTTCGACGATGCAAATCAGACCTGTATGTCCATCCTCGCTTGGATGAATTCAAATGCTTACAAGCACGGCTTTGTCCGCCGCTTCGCTCCCGATAAGGATGCGATCACGGGCATCACCTCCGACCGTTGGCATTACAGATACGTCGGCGTGCCCCACGCTTACTATATGATGACCAACAACCTCTGCCTTGAGGAATATCTTGCGGCACTTGAAAATTGCACCTACGAGGGCAACCACCTTGTTTTCGACATCGACGGCAAGAGCTACGAGATCTATTTCGTGGCAGCTGAAAACGGCGCAACTACCACCCTCCCCGTGCCGAACGATCCCACCATCTATACAGTTTCGGGTAACAATTACAGCGGTTATATCGTAACCATCACCCGCGGCTGATCGCAAAATACAACTATATTCCAATGAAATTAAACTTTATATCTCGCTCCGCAAGGAGCGCAGCGCTCCTGATCGTCCTTGCTTTGATGATCTCGGCGCTTGCCTCCTGCGGTGTGATAATAATCAACAAACCCGAGACCGAGCCGCCCGCAACCACGGTGACACCCGAAACTTCAACGTCACCCGAGCAAAGCGGCGTGGTCACCGAGTCTCCGGAAACCACAGAGGAACCTCTTGAAACCGAGGCACCCGACGTGGAAACCGAGCCGCCCAAGCAGATCTCGTTCCCCTCAAGGATCGAGGAGGCAGAGGAAAGGCTTGCGGCACTCGGAGAACCGATCAGGATCACGGATTTCCATTTGATATATGCCGCGGCGGATAACACAGTGGACGTGATCTTCTCGGATGAGGAATCCCCGCTATACGCGGCAAGAACAAAGAGAAACTCAATGATCGAGGAAAAATATTCCTCGGTAGTGCGTACAATATATGAGGGCAAGGTTACAAGCGATAGGCTTTATGAGGACGTCCGCGTTGCGGTATCCTCGGGCAATATAACGGAATACTATCTTGATCTTCTTGTGCTCACACCTGCAGACGCCTGCAAATTCCTGGCAAAGGGATTGCTCAAGGATATGCGTTCGCTCCCTTTTTATGATGTAAATCTCGGTCCTCAGGGAGGAAACATCGGGCAGACCCGATATTTCGATCTCGGCGCGGGCGCAGATGCCCCCGAAACTCTTTACGCGATGTATTTCAACCGTGCTTTGGTTGGCGCGGATAATGCAAAAATGCTTTATGAGGCATCCCTTGATGGCAAAATGAGCTGGGAACTGCTTTGCACAGTTGCCGCTTCAATTTCCGACCGCGATGCAGATATGGCAATAAAGGATGGGGAAAATACTCTCCCCGGCGAGCTTGCCGCATATCTTTCGGGCATCGAATACGTTTCGAAAAGCGCCGCAGGCGTGCCGAAGATCACTCTTTCCGATTCCGCCGCTCTTGAGATCGATGCGCTGATAGAGTCGATCTCAAAGCTTGGATTTTATACTCCCGCAGAGGGAGATGCCTACGCTCGCGACAAATTTACAGCGGGTAAGGTCCCTTTCTATCTCGGAACTCTTTCGGAAATGCTCGATTTTTATGACGAGCCCATTGAATGGGGAATCCTCACGCTCCCCTCGGATAAAGATTTTGGCGCATTTGCGGAAAACCGTCCCGTTCTGTGCATACCCGCCACCAACACTCGCCTTGAGCAGACCAGCATTTGGCTGACAGCGTTCAATGCCGCCTCGGGCGATTGGATGAGAGATCAATTTTTGCTGGTATCTCTTGAAAAGCACATCCGTGACAACAATTCCTGCCTCGTCCTGAACAAACTTCTCTCGCAGAAAGCCGAATTCGCATTTGAACGCGTTTTTGCAGGCTACTATGATGGACTCAAGGACGCAACCTACGGCGCTGCGGGCAAGGCTCTTACAGGCGGAGATAAATTTTCCGCAGTCCTTGCAAAAAATATCACGTCGATAAACAAAAAGCTTGCGAAACTCCCATAAAATAACATTTTGAAAGGAATCAACATCATGGCAAAGAAAGCTTTAGCGTTGATACTCGCAATTCTCACAATCCTTCCGCTGGCAGTAGCCTGCGCGGAAACAAACGTCGGCTCCGATGATACCACAGCTCCCGAGGCAACAGTTGCTCCCTCGGGCACCGATGCGGTCACCGAGCCCGTCGAAACCGAACTCAAGAGCGAAACTCTTCCCGATGATCTCGACTACAAGGGCGAGACCGTGACCATCCTCAGCCGCGACAGCACGTTTGTCAGCGACGAGATGTGGGTCGATGACCAAAACGGTTCAATGGTCAACGATGCAATTTACAAAAGAAACGAAAAAGTAATGGAGCAGCTCGGCATCAACATTGAAAGCATTAAGCTTACGGGCGATGCTTATGTTGTTTCGACTGAACTCCGCAATGTTGCAAGCAGCGGCGAAACTTATTTTGATATCGCGGCGAACAGTACTTATTCAACCATTACTTACACAAGTGAAAACATCTTCCTTGATCTTACCGAATGCGAATATCTTGATCTTGATGCTATCTACTGGTCGCAGGGCTACAATGAAAGTGCCTCCATCGGCAATTCTCAGTATCTTGCAACCGGCGCAATTGCACTTTCGCTCTACCGTTTGATGTTCATCACCTTCTATAACAAGACTCTGCTTGAGGCGGCGCAGTATGAAAACCTTTATAATGTAGTTGACGAGGGCAGATGGACTCTTGATTATCAGATCCAGCTCTCCAAGGACCTTTATAAGGACGCCGATGGCTCCGGCACGGTTTCCGAGGGTGATACCGTAGGCTTTGCAAGCTCGAGCCTCAGCTATATCGACCCTTATTGGTCGAGCTGTGATATGCCGATCCTCAGCAAGGACGCGGATAATCTTCTTGTATTCAGCCTTGATATTGAAAAAATGAGCAACGTTGTTGATAAGCTGATCGTTCTCTTCAACGAATCCAACGCTTGGTTTGATGAGTCCTCGGGTGATGACGGCAAGCAGACTGCTATGTCGAATCTTTTCTCCTCAGGCACTGTCGGCACTGTCACGATGCGTCTTGGTTCCGTTGAGACCGAGCAGCTTGCATCGATGCAGGATGAATACGGCATAATCCCCATGCCCAAGTATAATCAGGAGCAAGAGCATTATTACACCTTCCTGCACGACCAGTTTACCTCCATCGGTATTCCCTCGGTTCTTGCAAGCGATGAGGAAAAAGTGCAGATGCTTGGCGCAGTTCTTGAGGCTATGGCGCTTGAAAGCTACAAAACCGTCGTTCCTACATACTACGAGGTTGCTCTCAAGGGCAGATATCTCGAGGACAGCGATTCCTGGAGAATGCTTGATATGATCTATGAGAACGTCAAGGTTGATGCCGGCGTACTTTATACCAAGAATATCGAATCAGTTCATCAGGCACCCAGAGATATGGTGCTCAACGGCAGAAACATTGTTGCTTCTATGATGAAAAAGATCTCGACAAGAGTACAAAATGTTCTCCTTCCCAAGCTTCTTGAGGATCTTCTCTCGCTTGAAAAATAAACAAAATTTTCGCCGTTTCCGAAAGGGAACGGCGAAAATTTTGTTACATTTTAGTAAAACGCAGATATTATTGGTATAATATAATATTAGGTAGAAAAGATAAAGGAGCGCGGAATGAAAATGATCGTGCGCGCGGAGGAGGACGGCATCAGCCTGCTCTCTCTGCTGAAGAATAAATTAAAGCTTTCAACAAGAACAATAAAAGTGCTCAAATACCGCGCGGGCGGGCTAAAGGTCAACGGCGAGGAGGTCACGGTGCGCCGAACCCTTTGCGAGGGTGACCTGGTCGAGCTTGCCGTGGAGGACAGAGAAGAGGAGAGGGCGGAGTCCGTTGTTCCCCGCAAGCTTCCGATAAAGATACTCTACCGCGATGCGAGCATTACCGTCTGCAACAAACCACCCAAAATGCCGACCCACCCATCCCACGGGCATCTTGACGATACCCTTGCCAACGCGCTGGCATATCTGGCATCGGTCAAGGGTATTCCCTTTGTTTTCCGCCCCGTCAACCGCCTTGACGGCGACACAAGCGGCATAGTGCTTACCGCAAATGACCGCATTTCTGCAGGCAGAATGTTCACGGCAATGAAAAACGGAGAGATCAAAAAGACCTATGTTGCCATCGTCTGCGGAGTCCCCGAGCCGATGCGCGGTGTGGTTGATGCGCCGATAGCGCGCGCAGACGTCGGCATACTTATGCGAACGGTTTCCGCAGAGGGCAGAGAGGCGAGAACCGAATACAACACCGTTGCAGTTTCTCCGGACGGCAAGTATTCGATGGTCGTTTTGCGCCCGCTGACGGGAAGAACGCATCAGATCCGCGTACATATGTCATATATCGGCTGTCCCCTCGTCGGAGATTTCCTTTACGGCGAGCGAAGCGAGCTGATCGACCGCCACGCTCTTCACGCCGCAAGGATGACCTTTTCGCATCCCGAGGACGGCAGAAGCATAACTGTCAGCGCGCCTCTGCCCGACGATATGCTCTCACTTTACGAAAAACTTATACGGAGTTCGGATAATGAATAATAACGAAAACATCGAAATAAAAAACGAGCAAAAGAAGCGCACGCTTTGGGGTCTGCCCATTTTTTCGTGGGTGCTTTTCGGCATTGCGGCGTTTTCGCTCGTTGTTATGATAACTTACAGCCTCTGGGAGGGCTTTGCCGATTTCTATAATCGCTATCCCGCTGCATTTTTGCGCGGAGTTTTTGCACAGATCTCGGGCATTCTCCCTTGTTCCATAGCCGAGGCTTTCATCATTTTCAGCCCGATTTTGCTCGTTACGATAATCGTTTACGCAAACAAGCACTTTGTTGAAAGCTGGCGATCGGTTGGAAAGTTCCTGATAATAACTATTTCAGTTGCATCGCTCTTTTTCTCAACATTTGCACTCAATTTCGGCGCGGGCTACCATACAAGCTCGGTTGACGAGCTTCTCGGGCTCGACCGCCGCGACGTCAGCGCGGAGGAGCTTCGCGAAACTGCGGAAATTCTCGTCGAGGAGATCAATAAGTATTCGGCCAAGCTCGCTGTCAGATCGTCGGGCTCAAGCGTGATGCCCTACGGCTACGGTAAGCTCAGCAAAAAGCTTGTCGAGGCTTACGACAAGGTGTGCGACGAGCACGCTTTCGTTTCGCGCTTTCCTTCCCGCGTCAAGCCCGTAATGCTTTCCGAACCCTGGACTTACACCCATATTTCAGGAGTTTACACCTATTTTTCGGGCGAGGCTAATATCAACGTGAATTTCCCCGATTACACACTCCCCTATACCGCCGCGCACGAAATGGCGCATCAGCGAGGCATTGCGCGCGAGGACGAGGCAAATTTTGTTGCTTTTTTGGTCTGCGCGGCATCGGATGATGAATATATTCGATACAGCGGCTATCTCAACCTCTACGAATACGTCGCAAACGCGCTTTATTCCGCGGACAAAGAGGCGTATTCAGAGGTTCGGGCGAAGCTTGAACCCGCGGCAAGAAAAGAAATGGCGGCGTACAGCGCATTTTTCGATAAATACCGCGAAAACGTTGCCGCGAACGTTACGGGTGCGGTTAACAATGCTTATCTGACCATCCAGGGCACGCCCGGCACGAAGAGCTACGGTATGGTTGTCGATCTTGCGGTCGCATATTTGAGGGGCGCAAAATAATTTACAATTTTCTCAAAAAATAACTTCCATTTTTCGTCCTGATATGATATAATATATTATGTATGACTTTATACTTCGCAAGGGGCTTTTAATATATGAAAAAGATCTTGGTGCGCGGCGGAAAGCCGCTGTACGGTAATATAAATATCAGCGGTATGAAAAATGCCGCACTTCCCATAATTTTCGCAAGCATTCTTGTCGGCGACCGTTGTGTTGTTGAAAATCTTCCTCCCGTCAGCGACGTGGAGCTTTCGCTCAAGATCCTCGAAACAATGGGTGCAACCGTCGAGCATCTCGGTAACAACACCGTGGCGATCGACACAAAGAATTTCGTCAACGGCACCGCACCGCTTGAAATGGTTTCGAAGCTTCGCGGCTCGACCTATCTTCTCGGCTCAGAACTTGGAAGATTCGGTGAGGCACGCGTCGGTTCATCGGGCGGATGCGATTTCGGCTCGCGTCCCATTGATCAGCATATCAAGGGCTTCTGTGCTCTCGGTGCAAAGTTTGAATCCTGCGATACATATAATTTCGTCAAGGCAGGACACGGCGGGCTTTACGGAGCTTCGGTCTATCTTGATATTGCCTCCGTCGGTGCAACCGTGAACGTAATGCTCGCGGCAACTCTTGCCAAGGGCAAAACTACGATAGAAAATGCCGCTCGCGAGCCCCATATCGTTGACGTGGCAAACTTCCTCAATATGTGCGGTGCGCGAATCACCGGCGCGGGCACTTCGGTCATCAAGATCATCGGTGTCGAGGAGCTTCACGGCTGTAACTACACCATCCTTCCCGATATGATCGAGGCGGGAACGTATATGGCTGCTGTTGCCGCAAGCGGCGGACGCGTCAGCATCCGCGGCGTCATTCCGAAGCATATGGAAACTGTCACAGCAAAGCTGCTCGAAATGGGCGTTGACGTTGAGATCTATGAGGATATCATCACGGTTTCGCGTTACGTCAGACCGGGTCCCGCAAATGTCAAGACTTATTTCTATCCCGGTTTCCCAACCGATATGCAGCCGCAGTTTGTTGCACTTCTCACCGTTGCAAACGGTACTTCTGTGGTCACCGAAAGCGTTTGGGAAAGCCGCTTCCAGTATGTTGAAGAGCTCGAAAAAATGGGCGCGGACATCACGGTCGAGGGCAACCGCGCGACGATAAACGGCGTTGCAAGACTCAAGGCGGCAGAGGTTTCGGCTACCGACCTCCGCGCCGGCGCGGCACTCATCATCGCGGGTCTTACCGCCGAGGGTGAAACCAAGGTCGCAGGCGTTGAAAAGATCGAGCGAGGCTACGACGACATCGTCGGCAAGCTCAAATCTCTCGGAGCAGACGTTGAATTGATTGAAGAATAAGAATAAAGGCTGTTTCTTGCGAAACAGCCTTTATTCTTATTTTTTTCTCGTTAAGCTATGCACAAGCATAATCGCCGTCACCGATTCCGCAATCGTCCTCATCGCGAGATTGAGCGATACCGCGAGGATTCCCGAGGAGTCGATAATAATCAATATTCCGCAAATCAGAAATACCGCGCAAGATGCGAGTGCGGTGATGCTCCAAGCTTTAGAGAGTGCGCGCGACCAAAGAATATTTATCAGCAATGCGGCAAAAAGCAAAAGGCAGATGGGCAGCGACATTGCGAAATAGTCGAAGATCAGGTACACTCCGCCCGCAAAGCCGCCGAGCATCGCTGTGTAGTCGGGGTTTGCAATAGTTCGCGCGACCTCAAAAAGATGGTAGACGGCAAGCGCCGAGCCGAGCGCGGCGGGCGTGACCGTCAGCCAAAAGGCGAGCCGCGGATGCTTTTTTTGCATTATTTAAGCTCCATCGCCCACTTGATAGCAAGGTTTATCCAATCCTCGCAATGGGGAACGATGCTGTCGGGATTCTGCGACCAGGTGATCTCGTTGCAAAGCGCAAGACCGTGCTTTCCTTCGGGATAGATATGAAGCTCAAAGGGAACCTTGTGCTCCGCCAGAGCGGATGCGTAGAGAAGAGCGTTCTCAACGGGAACGGTCTTGTCGGTGAAGGTGTGCCAAATGAAGGCGGGGGAAGTGGTTTCGTCAACATGAAGCTCAAGGGAGAACTCGGCAATAGCCTCGTCGGTCAGCGGATCGCATCCCGAAACGTTCTTGATCGAGCCCTTGTGCGCCTTGTCACCACCCGTGATGACGGGGTAGGAGAGGATGGTGCCCGTGGGGCGGTTGATTCCCTCGGGAGCTTTGCCCGATTCGATGCCAAGTGCCTCACGCACGGGCTTGACGTTCCAAAGAGTTCCCGCGCTTGCGGCAAGGTGTCCTCCTGCGGAAAAACCGCTGATGAAAACGTAATTCGGGTCGGTGTTGTATTTTTCTGCGTTCTCGCGGATATACTTGATTGCCATTCCCGCTTCGATCAGAGGCGCGTAGTCCTTGGCGTTCGGCTTGATGCTGTATCGAAGGAGGAATACGTTGAAGCCTGCGGAAAGGAACTTGAACACAATGGGTTCAGCCTCGCGGTCGGAAAGGAAATGGTATCCTCCGCCGGGGCAAACAACAACGGCGCGGCGGGGGCTAAGCTTGAGCTCAGCGGTGCTTGTAATGCAATATGAAGTGAGAGTAGCCTCGGGATGCTTGTCCCAAAGGGCAATAGTTTCGTAAATCATTGTCGAAACCTCCGTGTATTATATATTAATGTAATAATTGTACCACTTTTTTGCGCAGTCTTCAAGGGGAAAAGCGAATTTTTTTAATATTCGCTTGACTTTTGACGCAAAAAATTGTAAAATGTTATGGTATGGAGGATTTTATAATGAAAAAAAGACTGTTTTCTCTTCTTATTTGTATAATGATGCTTCTCTCGTCCTGCTCGGGCGACGTCATTGATCCGATAGTAACTCTGCTGAATGAGGAGCTTCCGACTTCGGAGATCACCGAGGCACCGAGCGCAGTTTCTTTGGCGGGATACAAGGTCATCCGCTCCGCGCAGGCTTCAAATTCGATAGTTGCCGCGGCGGTTGATCTTAAAAAGACACTTTCCGAAACTGCAGAGGGCGTGACGATCGGTGACGACTGGTATAAAACCGGCGACACTCTTCCCCCCGAGGCGCTTGAGATCCTTGTCGGTGAAACAAACCGTACCGAAAGCATCGAGATGAAAAAAGAGCTTCTCGAGGATGATTTTGCAGTAAAATATTTCCCCGAAAGCCGCCGCATAGTCATTCTCGGCGGAAGTGACGAGGCTACTCTTGAGGCAATCTCTTATTTCCTTGAATTTTGCTTCAAAAACGGTGAGATCGAAACATCGCTTTCCTTCATTTCCGCGGGTCAGTATGCCGTAACGGAGTGCCTTCTGAACGGCGCGCCGATTGCGGAATATTCTCTTGTCATCCCTAACAGCTCGGACAATGACGAGGACTACGCGGCTGAGCTTATCAGAAACACGGTTGCAGAGAAGACTGGCATCAAGCTTGAAACAGTAAAAAAGTCTGCCGCCTCGGGTAAGCAGATCATTATCGGTACCGCCGCGCAGAAGACTCTTGCGGCATATGAATACTGCTGCGGTATGGAAGGCGGCAACGTTATCCTCTGCGGTGAGGGCGGACTTGTCGTAATGGCGGCTCGCGCTCTGCTTGAAGGGCTTTTCCCGAAGGGTCAGACAGAGGTCTCGCTGACTCTCGGCGAGGCAAAAGTGCTCAAATTCGAGCGTGCAACCTATCCCGCACTGAACGATTTCGGCACAAAACCCATCGCGCTTGCCGATCAGCTTAATGCAAGCATTGCGGTCTACGATCTTGCATCGGGCGACCCCGCGCTTAAATATGAATTCAAGCCGCAGACAGCGAAAGGCTTCTCGCTCAAGGGCTACGGCAACCGAGTTGACGAGGCGCGTCTGCGTTACAGCGAAAAGTGGGGCACTTACATTATTCTCTTTACGTCCTCTTCGGGTTATGTCGGAGTCGCTTCCTATCCCGCCGAGGAATGTCTTTGGGAGGCAGAGCTTGGCGGCACCTCGCCGCACTCTATCGAGTATCTGCCGAACGGAATGATCGCCGTTGCTTCATCGGGCGGCAGTAAGACCGAAAACGGATTTATCCGACTTTACTCCGCCGAAAATAAAAAGGATGCAAAATATGCCGAAAAGCAGCTCACAAGTGCCCACGCGGTCCTTTGGGATGAAACTCGCGAGATCCTTTGGGCAATGGGAAGCTCCCTTATTGTTGCTTACGAGATCGGAGATGATCCCTCCGCACCGTCTATGACCAAGATCGCATCCTATGGCTGCAACAATATGAAAGGCGGGCACGATTTTTCCGCAATTTGCGGAAATGAGGATCAGGTATGGGTCGGCGGCAGCTTTGTTCGCGTCTTCGACAAGACTACGGGAACGATCCTCTCGAGTTATCCCGGCTCGGCGCAGGTCAATTCCTCGAGCGTCAAGTGCATCTGCTCATTCCCCGACGGCGACGCCGCTCTGACGGTTGCGACCAAGGTTTATGCAGATCATAACACCGACCGCTTTAAGCTTTTCAAATTCGACGGCAACAACGCATCTGCCACAACTCACGTCTTCGACGGCAGAGCTTTCTATAAGGCAAGGGCGTGGCTGGCTTCTTATAATTAAAGGTGGAAAATGAACATTCAAGGCTTTAATAAACTCACACTTCTTGACTACCCCGGGCTGACCGCCTGCACGGTTTTTACGGGCGGATGCGATCTTCGTTGTCCCTTCTGCCATAACTCTCCCCTCGTTCTCGACCCGCGCGGAACAGATGGATATACCGTGGACGAAGTGCTTGAACATTTGAAAAAAAGAAAGGGCATACTTGACGGAATTGCCGTCAGCGGAGGCGAGCCTCTTCTTCAGCCCGATCTTGAGGACTTTTTGCGCCGTGTGCGCGAAATTGGCGACTATAAGATCAAGCTTGACACCAACGGCACTCACCCCGAGCGCCTTGCCGGCATTATTTCAGAGGGGCTTTGCGATAAGGTTGCGATGGATATTAAAAACTCGCCCGAAAAATACTCGCAAACCGTCGGCATCCGCAATTTCGACGTCGAGCTGATTCGCGCGTCGCTTTCCTTCATTATGCTTTCGGGCATCGACTACGAGCTCCGCACCACCCTCGTCCGTGAGCTTCACGATGAGGAATCAATGCGCGGCATTGCGGATTTCATCCGCGGTGCAAAGGCGTATTATCTCCAAAATTTCGTCGATTCGGGCGCGGTTATGTACGGAGGACTTCATGGATTCGATAGACATGAAATTGAATGTTTCAGGGACATCGTAAAAGATTCTGTCGAGCTTGTCGAAATCCGCGGAGTGGATTGAATCTATTGGTGAAAGTAACCAAAAAAACGGAATATTTGCTATATATTGTGCCGATTTTTTAAAATCGGCACAATATCTTGTTATAAGGTATTGACAAACACCACAATATGTAGTATAATATAACTCGCCAGCGCATTACCAGTACTATATATAGATAATTTTTGAAAGGGAAGAAAAAGAATGTATCAGGTAGTAAAAAGAAACGGCAAAACCGTAGAATTTGATATTTCTAAGATCTCAAAGGCGATAACGCTTGCATTCGAGGCTTGCGACAGAAAATACAACTCCGACGTGATCGACCTTATCGCTCTTCGCGTCACCTCTCACTTCGAGCCCAAGGTAAAGGGCGACAAGATCGCTGTCGAGGATATTCAGGACAGCGTTGAGACTGTTCTCGCACAGGCGGGATATGAGGATGTTGCAAAGGCATACATCCTCTACCGCCGCCAGCGCGAGAAGCTCCGTAATATGAAGTCCACCATTCTTGACTACAAGGCTCTCGTTGACTCTTACGTTAAGAGCACCGACTGGCGAGTCAAGGAGAACTCGACCGTAACCTACTCGGTCGGCGGACTTATCCTCTCCAACTCGGGCGCCATCACCGCAAACTATTGGCTCTCCGAAATTTATGACGACGAGATCGCTCAGGCGCATCAGAATGCAGATCTCCATCTGCACGACCTCTCGATGCTCACCGGTTACTGTGCGGGTTGGTCTCTCCGTCAGCTCATCGAGGACGGCCTCGGCGGAATCACGGGCAAGATCTCGTCCGCTCCCGCAAAGCATCTTGCAACTCTCTGCAACCAGATGGTCAACTTCCTCGGAATTATGCAGAACGAGTGGGCAGGCGCGCAGGCCTTCTCCTCCTTCGATACCTATCTCGCTCCCTTCGTAAAGACCGATAATCTTTCCTACGATCAGGTCAAGAAGTGCATCGAGTCCTTCGTTTACGGCGTAAATACTCCCTCCCGTTGGGGTACTCAGGCTCCCTTCTCGAACATCACCCTCGACTGGGTATGTCCTCCCGATATGATCGACAAGCCCGCTATCGTCGGCGGCAAGGAGCAGGACTTCACCTACGGTGACTGTAAGCGCGAAATGGATATGGTCAACAAGGCGTTCATCGAGATCATGATCGAGGGCGACGTCAACGGCCGCGGATTCCAGTATCCCATCCCCACCTATTCGATTACCCGCGATTTCGACTGGTCGGATACCGAAAACAACCGCCTCCTCTTCGAGATGACCTCGAAGTACGGCATTCCTTACTTCTCGAACTATATCAACAGCGATATGGAGCCCAGCGACGTTCGTTCGATGTGCTGCCGTCTGCGTCTTGACCTCCGTGAGCTTCGCAAGAAGTCGGGCGGTTACTTCGGAAGCGGCGAGAGCACCGGTTCCGTCGGCGTTGTTACCATCAATATGCCCCGCCTCGGCTACACCGCTGAGAACGAGGAGGACTTCTACCGTAAGCTCGACAGACTTATGGACATCGCCGCTCGTTCGCTCAAGATCAAGCGCGACGTTATCACAAAGCTCCTTGATGAGGGTCTGTATCCCTACACCAAGCGCTATCTCGGCACATTTAACAACCACTTCTCCACCATCGGTCTTGTCGGTATGAACGAGGCTTGCCTTAATGCAAGCTGGATCAAGAAGGATCTCACTGATAAGAAGGCACAGAAGTTCACTCAGGACGTTCTCAACCACATGCGCGAGCGCCTTTCCGACTATCAGGAAATGTACGGCGACCTCTACAACCTCGAGGCTACCCCCGCAGAGTCGACCTCTTACCGTCTTGCAAAGCACGACAAGAAGAGATACCCCGACATCGTCACCGCTTCGCAGGGTGAAACTCCTTACTATACCAACTCCAGCCACCTCCCCGTAAGCTACACCGACGACGTATTCACCGCTCTCGATATTCAGGACGAGCTCCAGACTCTCTACACCTCGGGCACGGTATTCCATACCTTCCTTGGTGAAAAGCTTCCCGACTGGAAGGCAGCAGCAGCACTCATCCGCAAGATCGCGGAAAACTATAAGCTTCCTTATTACACCCTTTCCCCCACCTACTCGGTCTGCTCCGAGCACGGATACATCGCAGGCGAGCACTTCTCCTGCCCCAAGTGCGGTAAGGTTACCGAGGTTTACAGCCGTATCACCGGCTACTACCGCCCCGTTCAGAACTGGAACGACGGTAAGTCGCAGGAGTATAAGGAAAGAGTTGAATACGATCCCGAACAGTCGATGCTTCACTTCGAAGACAGAGGCCACGGCAACATCAGCAAGGAAAACACACCCGCTCCCACCGCAGCAGATGCTGTATATGAGGACGGCAGAGTTGTTCTCTTTGCAACCAAGACCTGCCCCAAGTGCAAGATCGCGGCATCTCTCCTTGAAAAGGCGGGAATTGAGTTCGAAAAGGTTTATTTCGAGGATGATCCCGACTTCGCAAAGAAGTATGGAACCCGTCAGGCTCCCACTCTGCTCTATATCGTAGGCGAGGACTTCACCGCGTTTGCCGATATCGCGGGTGTTAAGGAGTTCATCAAGACCACCGCTAACGCTTAATTAAAATAAAGATCGGCTGCTTTCGGCAGCCGATCTTCGTTAAGAGGAAAATTATGAAAGATATTATTATAATCGGAGCGGGTCCTGCGGGACTTACCGCGGCAATTTACGCAGTTCGCGCGGGCAAGAGCGTCACCGTTATCGAAAAATCCACCTTTGGCGGACAGATGACATTTTCCCCCAAGATCGAAAACTACCCCGGATTTTCCGAAATTTCTGGCAATGAGCTCGCCGATAAGATGGTCGAGCAGGCGCTCGGACTCGGCGCGGAGATCGAATGCGCGGAGGTGACCGCGATCGCGTATAACAAAAAGGAAAAGTTCTATACCCTCACCACCCCCGACGGTGATTTTGAGGCAAAGAGCGTCATCATCGCGGTTGGCTCGCACCACCGCCGTCTCGGTCTTGATGGTGAAGAGGAGCTCGTCGGTCACGGAATTTCCTTCTGTGCCGTTTGCGACGGCGCGTTCTACACCGGCGGCGAGATCGCTGTTATCGGTGGCGGCAACAGCGCGGCTGTCGAAGCTCTCCTGCTTGCAAAGATCGCAAAGAAGCTGACCATCGTGCAGAACCTTCCCGACCTGACCTGCGAGGCTAACACCGCCGCAGAGCTCAAGTCGATGGAGAACGTCGAGATCATCTATAACACCGTTGTCGAGGAGTATATTTCCGAGGGCGGCGAGCTTACCGGTATCGTCGTCAAGAACACCGAAACAGGCGATCTGACCAAACTCAAGGTCGACGGCATCTTCCTTGCAGTCGGAATGGCTCCCGCGACTGATATTTTCAAGGACATCGCCCCCATCGACCCCTACGGATACCTTATCGCAAGCGATGACGGCAATATGGGATGCGAAGGTGTCTTCGCCGCAGGCGACTGCCGTAAGAAGGGCATCCGCCAGATCTCAACCGCAACCTCCGACGGTGCATGCGCGGCGCTGGCGGCTTGTAAGTACGTTGATACTCTTTAACCAAAAGAGATCGAGTTTTTTGAAGATTCTTAAGGAACTTTTTTGCAAAAAAGTTCCTTAATTCGTCCTCCGCAGAGGACGAATACCCCTGTGCTTCTGAATGGCGGCGCCTCGCCGACATTCAGAACATAAAAGCTCTCCCGCCGTGGCGGGAGAGCTTTTATGTTAAAACCACTTATCAATAACTTCAGCCTCTGCCTTTGCAAGGCGCGCAAGACATTCGGAATCCTGCAAAAACGCCGAATCTTCGGGATTGGTGTGGAAGCCGTGTTCGATGAGGAATGCGCGCTTGCAGCCGGATGCGGCGGCGGAGCGGAGAACGCCGTAGTAGTCTACCGATTCGTTGTCGGGGTAGCGGCGGGTCTTGATGCCGCGGTCCTCGGTCTGCATTGTGCGGACAACGGCGTCGGTCAGGTCGCGCGCGATGGGGGCGTTGCCCTCGCAGTCGCTGACAGAATAGAAAGTTTCGGCGCCGCGAACGCGGGGGTATCTCTCGTCGGAGGGATTGCCTCCGGGCGCGTTCGAATGGATCGAAAGGAACATAACTGCGCCAAGCTTGCCCGACATCGAGCCGCGCTCTGCAAGTTCGGGGTTGTCCTCGACCTTGTCCCTCGTCATTCGAATGTCAAATCCGAGTGCTTCGAGTTCTGTTTTAAGGAAGGATGCAAGAATGAAGTTCTGCGTGCCTTCATAAAAGCCTTCGCGAGTGGTGTGGGGGTTGCCAAACTGTCCGTGGCCGGGGTCAAGAATGATGATTCCACGATTATTCAAAATATTTACCTCTCAATCTGTATTGGTTGCCGCGCCGAGTTTTGAAAGCGACTCGCGAAGCGCGGGATATTCTTCGAGTGTGGGTGATGCGGCGAGAAGTGAATGAGCGTCCTCGGTTGCCGAGGTCAGGAGAGATGCGTCACCGCAAAGATCTGCAAATTTGAAGCGAAGTCCGCCACTTTGTCTGATCTCGTTTGAGTTAGAAGCAAGAAAATCACCGGGGCCGCGCGCCGCAAGATCGGCTTCTGCAATGGAAAAACCATCGTAATTGTCGCGCATAACCGTGAGTCGTTTGCGCGCTGTATCGGATCCGTCATCGGAAACGAGAATGCAATATGACTTGCGCTTTCCGCGTCCGACTCGGCCGCGAAGCTGATGTAGCTGCGAAAGCCCGAATCGCTCTGCATTTTCGACGATCATAAGTGAGGCGTTGGGAACATTGACGCCGACTTCGATTACAGTCGTCGAAACAAGAACGTCAATGTCGCCACATTCGAACGAGGTCATGATTGCTTCCTTTTGCTCACTCTTGAGCTTGCCGTGCAGGAAGGCAACCGAAAGCTCGGGCAGAGCCGCGCTGAGGTCGTCGGCATACTTGATCGCCGCCTTAAGGGGCGGTCTTTTGTTTATTCCGTTGTCACCGATGTCGTAAAGATCGACCTCGCCAGAGTCACGGTCGGGGTTTTCTTCGATCGAGGGGCAAACGACATATACTTGTCCGCCCTCCGCGACTGTTTTTTTGATAAAGGCTATAAGGCGGCTTCGGTAGTTTTCATCTACAACAAATGTATCAACGCGCTGTCTGCCGGGAGGCATCTCGTTTATGCGCGAGATGTCGATGTCACCGTACATCACGAGCGCGAGAGAACGAGGAATAGGGGTTGCCGACATCGAAAGTAAATGCGTGCCCTTGGATTTTTCGGTCAGCGCGGCGCGCTGATTGACTCCGAAACGGTGCTGCTCGTCGGTTACAACGAGCGAAAGGGCGGAGAAGTGCACACCCTCTGAAAGAAGAGCGTGAGTTCCTATGACTATCGGGGTTCTGACTTCGGGATCTTCAGCAGAAAGTGCAGAATAAATTCTACGCTTCTCTTTTGCTGAAGTGGCACCTATCAGGAGCTCGCACTTGATTCCAAGCTTGCCGAAAAGTTCGGAAAGATCCTCGTAATGTTGGCGAGCAAGAATTTCGGTCGGTGCCATAAGAGCCGCTTGCCGCCCGCTGAGCACAGCTATGAGCATCGCCGCTGCCGCCACAACTGTTTTTCCGCATCCAACGTCGCCGATCAGCATTCTTCTCATCGGCACTTCTGCTTTCATATCGGCGGCTATTTCGGTGATCGCGCGTTTTTGCGCGCCCGTCAGCTCGTATGGAAGCTCTGATAAGAGCGGCGAGATGTTCTGCTTTTTGCAGGAAAAGGCATGTCCCTCACGCTTTTTCTTGCCTTGCATCGACATTGAAAGTGAAAAGAGGAAGAATTCATCGTAGATCAGTCGTTTTTTTGCCGCCGCGAGTGCCACGTAGCTTTCGGGATTATGAATATTTCTTACTGCAAATGGAAGTGTGCAGAGCTCGCGTCTTCGTCTGATCTCATCGGGAAGAACGTCCTCGGGTGAACCGCAAAGACGAAGTGCCTCCGCGACGTGAGCCGCGAGATTTTTCTGTGTCAAACCTTCCGAAAGAGGATATACAGCGGTAAAATCGGGGAGAGCGCCTTCCGTGTATGGCTCGTATGCGGGGGATGAGATCTTGTATTTCATTCCTCCGCGGATCGGAGCCCTTTCAACAACGCCAAAAAAGCGCCACTCGGATCCCACTGTGAAGACCTGGCGCAGATATGGCATATTGAAGAAGACGATCTCAGCACTTCCACTTTCGTCAAAGGCGCGGAACTTCACGATCGTGAGCCGCCCTTTCAGCTTTGCCGCTTGAGGGGTTGTTGCAACGGTCAGAACGACTGCGGTTTTGCCGCCGTCGGCACGCGAATCGGAAAGAAGCCTGATGTCGCCTCGGTTTTCATAGGCTCGCGGTATGTGCAAAAGCAGGTCCTCGAGTGTTTCGATGCCTGCCTTTGCGTAAGCCGCTGCCTTTGCGGGACCGACTCCCGAAAGCACGGTGACGGGAGAGGCGAGATTTACCCCTCCCGATTTTGTTGTTTTAGGCATAATATTTCACCGGATGCGTCAGTTTTCGAATGCTTTTTTGATCTCGTTATATGAAAATCCCTGACGCAAAAGATAGTCAATACATTTCTTTTTAATATCGAAATCGGTGGGCACGCCGCCGTATTTCTTTTCAATCGCCTTGCGGCATATCGGGATGAAATCGACTCCCGCAAGGTATTCCTTGACGCCCTCGAGCGATTCATCCGAGTATCCTCGCCCGCGCAGATACGAGATTATCCTGCGTGCACCAATATTTTTTGCTATTTGAAGCTCGCAAAGCCGCATTGCATCGGATGATTCGTCGATGCCCGATTCTGAAATCAAAATTTCGACAGCTTCATCGGCATATTCGGGTCTGATTCCCTTGCCGATCAGCTTCATTCGAAGTGCGGATCGCGAATTAGCCCCGTAACCGAGTATTCTTCTGCCCGATCGCACCGCGCGGCAAATGCCGTCAAGGCGGCAGAGCACCGCGTAAGCCTCGTCGGGGTAATCTCCCTTTGCAAATTCGCACTCCCTTTGATGGGTGGTGAGAATATAAAGACTTTCTGGCTTTTTTTCGCCCTCGCGCTTCAGGTCTATCCTTACCGCTCCGCCGCCATCCGAGGCGCGGAGGGAGGTAATCTTAAACATTAAAGATCTCCGAGAAGATCGATGTCGAGATCGTCGTCGTCAAGTTCAAAGTCGCCCCCGTCCTCGTCTGCAAGCTTGTCTGCCATTGAACGGATCTTTGCCTCAATCTCTGCAAAAAGCGCGGGATCGGATTCGATTGTTTTTCTTGCGTTTTCGCGTCCCTGACCGATGCGCTCGCCGTTATATGAGAACCACGAGCCGCTCTTTTGAATGACCTCAAGGGTTACGCCCATATCAACGATCTCGCTTGCACGCGAGATGCCCTTGCCGTAAAGAATATCGAATTCTGCGGTGCGGAAGGGAGGAGCCACCTTGTTCTTTACGACCTTGCACTTGACGCGGTTGCCGTAAATGTCGTTGCCCGTCTTGAGCTGCTCGGACTTGCGAACGTCGATTCTGACGGAAGCGTAGAATTTAAGCGCGCGACCGCCCGTGGTGACCTCGGGGTTGCCGTACATAACTCCGACCTTTTCTCGGAGCTGGTTGATGAAGATAACGAGGCAATTCGACTTCGAAATAGCCGCGGAAAGTTTACGCATCGCCTGCGACATAAGTCTTGCCTGAACGCCGACCTGAGATGAGCCCATATCGCCCTCAAGCTCCTGACGGGGAACGAGTGCGGCTACCGAGTCGATGACTACGATATCGACTGCGCCCGAACGAACAAGCGATTCGGTGATCTCAAGCGCGTCCTCACCGCAGTCGGGCTGGGAAACGAGAAGATTGTCAATGTCAACGCCGAGAGCCTTTGCGTAAACGGGATCAAGCGCGTGCTCTGCGTCAATGAAGGCAGCCTCGCCGCCCGTCTTCTGAACCTCTGCAACAACGTGCAGAGCAACGGTGGTTTTACCCGAGGATTCGGGGCCGTAGATCTCAACGATTCGTCCCTTGGGAAGTCCGCCGATTCCGAGAGCCATATCAAGCGAGATCGAACCCGTGTGAACTGCCTGAACTTCCATATGTGCATTTTCACCGAGGCGCATTACCGCTCCCGCGCCAAAATCGCGCTCGATCTGAGAGATCGCGGTTTGCAGAGCCTTCTTTTTTGCGTCGCCATCAGCGGGCATAGCCGCTGCATTTTTCTTTGTTGCCATTATATTTACCTCTTATAAAACGAAATTTGGAATTCTTTTATTACATTATACACCCTTCGCACGCGTTTGTCAAGTACTTTTGCAAAGAAAAATTCCAAAATCGGAAAAATAAATGTACTCGCCGATTAAAATGAGTGGCGAATACATTTAAAATTCCAAAATTGGAACTGATACTAAGTATATTTTCGCTGTGCTAGCGGATATGTTTCGAGATCAGGAAATAAGTCGCTCGGCTCTCTCAACGATGAGCGATCTTGCTTTTTCAAGGGTGGGAGCATTCACGGTGCAGCCCGCGGCTTTGACGTGTCCGCCGCCGCCGAAATAGGCGCAGAGGGAGGAAACGTCGACGTTCGAGTTTGAGCGCGCAGAAACGCGAAAGCTCTTTTCCGCTTCTTCGCGGATCGAGAACGCAACCTCGACTCCCGCGACCGAGCGCGCGATGTCGATGAGGGCATCAAGATCCTCGCTTGCGAGATTGTGTGCCGAGATCTGTTCAAGAGAGATCGAGCAGATTGCGATTTTTCCGTTTGCGGCGAAGCTGAGCAGATCGAGTGCCGCCTTTTCCGCGGCAAGTCTGCCGGGGGTTTTTGTTTCAAAAAGCAGTCGGTCGATGTCGGCGTGCGAGGGAATGAGCGAGATCAGCTGTGCCGCGGTGCGGTGGGTGGCGGGTGTTACGTTCGAGTAACGGAAGCAACCCGTGTCCGAGCTGATGGCGGCGTAGATTGCGGGCGCAACGCGTTCGGGAATCGCGTCAATATAGCCCATTCTGATCCATTCGCGCGCGATTCGCCAGACGATCTCGCCGGTTGCCGATGCCTCGGGGGAGAGATAGCGGTCGCTGAAGGGAGTCGAGCGCGCGTGGTGGTCAAAGGAGAGCGCGATGTCATATTTGCCCTCGAGGCTTCCGAGCTGAGTCGCCGCCGCGATGTCGAGAGCGACAGCCGTGACCTGACCGGGAGCAAAATCCGAGGGGATCTTATCAAGAGTTATGTCGCCGTCGAGCCCCGCGCTTTCGGCAATGAAGCGAAGACGTGCGGGCAGGGGATCGGCGCAGACCACGTGGGCGTTGCATCCGACCGCCGCAAGCAGGACTGCGGTGGCATAAGCCGAGCCGATGCAGTCGCCGTCAGGGCGGGCGTGAACGATGAGCGCAAGCTTGCCGTTTCGCGAAAGCTCATAGAGGTTTCGGCAGGCAGCCTTGAAGGTGAGGTTGCGCATTATTCGTCACCTTCTTCGTCGGTCTTTTCGGTGGTGATACCGAGCCTTGCGGCTCTTTCTGCGCTGTCGGTTTCAACTTTGTGGAGGAGGGAGGAGATATAAGCTCCGTTTGCGCCCGAGCGGTCAAGGATGAAGGTGAGCTCGGGGGTCTGACGGAGGTCGACCGCACGCGCAAGTGCACGGCGGATGTAGCCGTTGCTGGAGTTGAGTCCTTCGGCTACCTTCTTTTCCTTCTCCTTATCGCCATCGGCGCCAAGGAGGGAGTAGTAGATTTTTGCGAATTTAAGATCGGGTGTAACTTCCGCACCCGTAATGCTTATAAAGGCGGAGCTAACTCTGGGGTCCTTGACCTCTCGGAGAATTTCCGAAAGCGCCTTGCGGACCTCGTCGTTGATCCTGCCGCGTCTGTAGTTTGCCATTTCTTTTTCCTTCTATATAAAACTAATTTTAAAACTAATAAAAGAGCATATTATTACTATTATAATATAACATAAATTAAGGAAAAAGTCAAGGGAAAAATATGAAATTTAGGTTACATTGGGGAAAATGATTATCTGCTGCGCAAGTTAAGATCTTGCTTCGCGAGAGTTAAGCTTGCCGCAGGCAAGCTTAACTTTCTGAAAAAGTTTGATCAAAACTTTTCCGCTGCTGTTGAGTTTAATTAAATTGCAAAAATCCCGCGCAATGCGCGGGATTTTTACCTTTATTAGTTACTTATTCTGCGTATTCATTAAGTGCCGCGATGATCTCGGCAAAGCTTGCCTTCTCAGCGAGCATATCGTAGAATCTCTTGATGAGCGCTACGTCTGCTTCGTCGGTGATCTGTGAGTACTTTGCAAGTGCTGCGGCTACGCCTTCGGTCTTGGCGCAAGTGCTGACTTCCTTGCCTGCGTCGTCGCCTTCGCAGTCCCAAAGGAGTCCTGCAGCGATGCCGACTGCGAGGTATGCGGGGGTCTTTCCGCTTTCCTTGACGCAGTTGAACGCGCCAACAAGTCTGTCGGAGGGGCTGAGCTTACGCTTGGTATCCTTACCAACGCGAAGAAGGGTGTCCTCGAGAAGGGGATTGTCAAGGCGGGGGATGAGGTTATCAATGAAGGACATAAGTCCGTCAAGCGACGCGCCGTGGCGCTTTGCAAGTCCGCGTGCGGATTCGTCGAGTGCGCGGATGAGGATGTACTTGATCTCGGGATCGCGTCCTACCTCATAGATATAGTTCAGTCCCTTCTGATAGCCGAGGTACGCCATAGTTGCGTGACCCATATTGTGGAGCATCAGCTTGCGCTCGATGTAGAAATCAAAGGGAGTGAAGGGAACAAGGCCGTTCATCTCGGGCGTGGGCGCGCCGACGGGACGGAATGCGGTCAGGTCTGCGGGCAGCTCGTTGTAATAGTCGGTGCAAACCGCGAGAGGGTTCTCGTCGATGAATTTTTTGGGTGTGGGCGGAACGGTGATTCCTACACAGCAGGAAACAAAGCCGATCTGCTCCTCGAAATATGTAACGAGCTCCTCGGGAATGTAGGGGCGAACGTAGCCGCGAAGGATCTTCTCCGAACCGATGAGATTTTCACAGATGAGAATATTGAGGGGCTTTCCGCCTGCGGCATAACGCGCGGCGATACCCTTTGCAAGATTTTCCGCAACGTAGGGAAGAACGTTTACGCCGAGCGAGGTTGCAAGAATGTCGCACTCCGCGATGAGTTTTACGACGCCGTCAACGTCACGGCCGTTAAAGCCTGTGCAGTTGCCGACCCATTCCTTGACGTATTCATTGCCTCGGGTGACGTAAACGGGATAACCGCCGTCCTTCTGAAGCTGATTGACGACCGATTCGTTGATGTCAACGAAGGTAACGTTCCAACCCGAAAGGGAAAAGCGCTTGCCGATAAATCCTCTGCCGATATTACCGGCACCGTACATTATAGCTTTCATTTTATATCTCCTTGAAAATTAAATACATAGATAAATATATTTTACCACTTTTTAGAGAGATTTTCAATAGTTTTCTGCAATATTATAAAAACGTCAGCTAAAAGTTTCTTAAAATTCTTCAAAAGCTTTTTCGCTTTTATTTTCTCGCAGCATTCATCACGCCGTTATATTCGAGAAGAAAGTCCTCAGCGGTCTTGCTCATACGCACGGATACTTCATTTTCATTTTTGAAACCGAAAACTATGCCGAGATTGCCGAAGTATTTGTCTATTATCTGCACGCGGATGCGAAGAGTTTGCTCCTCCGCCCAGTCCGCGGAGATTGCGGCGCGATAAAAATTGCCCTCAGCACGCTCGCCGGCGGTCAAGTCAGAGTATCCTTCTTCGGGGAAGGACATAAAGACGTTGTGACCGAAGCCGAAGCGAAAAATTTTTTCTCCTGTTGCGTTTTCATAATGAAAAAGGCCTTCGTCCCCCTCAAATTCAAGGCGAAAGTGCTTGATCTTCATCGGATTTTCCTCAGTAATGAAGGTTGCACCGTTGATCTTTTCTGCAAAAGGAGATCTTTTGGCTTCTGTGAGGAAAAATAGCTTTTTGTTTTTAAGAGAATCTTCCAAACTCGCGTTTTCTTCCTCGTTTTCGGGTATCGGGTCGCAGAGTTCGTTTATAATGCAAAGATAGAGTGCGCTGAAAATTTGATCGTATCCACTTGTATTGCCCTGATTATCCGAGTTGATTATGAAGATAAAGTCGTGCTTTGGGTCGCAAAGAGCCACCTGATTTCCCATTCCGAGCATCGAGTAGCATTCGTTCGGCGCACCCCAGATCAGATAACCGTAGCCATAAGAGCCGTGATCGCGAAAGCCGTAATCGTTCGTGCAGATCTTTGTGGAAGTCGCTTCTCGGAGATATTCTTCATTCAAATATCTCTTGCCGTTCCATGTGCCTCCGTTCATAACGAATCTTGCAAAGAGCAGCAGGTCGCGCGCCGTGCACATAACGCCCGAATCGGCAAATGAGTAACCGCCCGGCGCCTTTATGCAATAAGCATTCTTCGAAAAACCAATGTCGTCAAGCACTTTTTCCTGAAGATATTTCAGAAAAGGCTTTCCTGTCAGGCGTTCAACAATAACGCCCAGCATGTATGAACCCGAACTGTCATAATCAAAGATCGTACCGGATCTTTTGCTCTCGGGTGTGCGAAAATAGACCTTGCTTCTGTCCGCAGGTCTTTTTTTGAACCAATTCACACCCGTCATATCGGTACGCATGGAAAGAAGCTCGCGCACGGTGGTTTGGTGGATTATGGCATTCTCGCTTGAAAGGTGATCGGGGAAGAATTTGTCCAACGTATCGTCAAGCGAAAGAATTCCGTCCTGAATGCAGAATCCAACGGCGATCGAAACGAAGGTCTTTGAAACCGAATACATTCGGTGCAGAAAGTTTTTGTCGAAGGGCTCGTAATAGCATTCCGAAAAAATCCTGCTGCCGCGCGACATTATGACGCTGTGTGTCGAGAGATTGCAGGCGTCAAGAAAATCGTAAAATTTTTTGACGTACGAGCTCTTGATTCCCGCCGCTTCGGGTGTGCATCTTTCCATAGTCTTCTCCTTTTCGAAGAAAAGGTATTATTTTTCGTAAACGGGCGGGTCGAATTCCAGTCTTTCGCCCATATGGTCGGCGGAGTAAAGGAGCTTGTTTGCAATCGCAACCGTGCGTGCCGATGACTCGGGCATATTCTTTTCGGGAGCGATGCCCTTTTCAAGGCAATCAACGAAGTATTCAATCTCGGCTTCGATGCCGCCGTAAGGTGCGATCTCGATCTTTTCTGCCGCGCCGTCTTCCTTCGAATAAACGGTCACGCCGTTTTCATCGAAAATGACGGAAGCCTTTTCAAAGCCTACGCGATATCCTGCGCGGAATCCCGTGCCCTTGAGCGACCATTCTGCAACCGCGCTGACGGGGAGATTTTCGTAGTAATACTGAACGAAAACGGTGTCGTGCTTTACAAAAGTAGCAGCCGCAACTGCGGAGAATGCCTTCGGCTCGCCAAAGAGCCAACGGATCATATCGCAGTCGTGAATGTGGAGGTCGTAAATTACGCCGCCCGAAAGCTCGGGCTTCATATACCAGTTGTTCCAGCCCCATCTGGGAGGTCCGCTGAGACGGTCAAAGTGAGCAGCGGTGGGCTTGCCGTATCTGCCGTCCTCGATGCACGCCTTGAGGAATTCATACTGACGGTAGAAGCGCAGGCACTGACCGATCATAAGCTGCTTGCCCGAGCGGTCGCGTGCTTCGATCATTTTGCGGCACTCTTCCTCGGTGAGGGACATGGGCTTTTCGCTCTGAACGTGATAGCCGCGCTCAAGCATCTTGATTGCATATTCCGAGTGGAGAGGTGTGGGCAGACAGATGTCGATGAGGTCGATCTGCTCGTTTGCAAGCATTTCTTCAAGGTCGGTGTAGGTGTGGAAATCACCGCCAAGGGTGGACTCACCCGTGTCGATATTGATCTTCAAACGGCGCTCAAACGCCTTCGGATCAATGTCGCAGATAGCAACGAGTTTTACGGGAATCCCGCGTTTTTCAAGAGAGAGGTATGAGTTTTTGTGGCTCTGGGCGATACCGCCGAAGCCTATCATAGCAGCACGGATCATATAATTATCCTCCGATTTAATAATAGTATTGCATTAAGTATATCACGAAATCGGGGAATAGTCAAGGTTTTTAATCAATCTGAGTTTAGCCAAACTTGCTTTTTTTGAAAAAATATGATAAAATATAAAAAATAAGTGTTATCCCAATTCAGAAAGTTGTCTTGTAGGGTGAAGGACCTTCAAAAGGAGTTTGCAATATGGAAGACAAGAGAATAATCGAGTTGTTTTTTGAGCGCTCCGAGGCGGCGATTGCGGAATCGGAGAAAAAATACGGCAAATATCTGCGGTATATTGCTTTTTCTATTCTTGGAAACGAGAGTGACTGCGATGAGATTGAAAATGATACATATCTCCGCGCGTGGAATTCGATACCGCCCGAAAAACCCTGCTCGCTCAAGGGTTATCTTGCCTCACTCTGCCGAAATCTTGCCTGCAACAGATACAAGGCAAAAAATACCCAAAAGCGCGGTGAGCCTGAGCTTGCACTCGATGAGCTTGGCGAATGTCTGCCGGATCAGTCATCGACCAATCTTGCGGAAAGATTCACCTTGCGAGTGGCTATCGAGAGCTTTTTGCGCTCGCTTGACCGCCGTGACCGCATCATTTTTCTTCAAAGATATTTCTACAACTGCCCCATCCGCGACATAGCAGAGAGGCACAAAATGAAGGAAAGCGCGGTGACGATGCTCCTTTTCCGCACCCGCTCAAAACTCAAAGACAAACTTACAAAGGAGGGGATCAACTTATGAAAAAGAACGATATTTACGAAGAAATAGGCAACATCTCGCCCGACCTGATCGCCGAAGCTGACCCGACAGCTCCGATAGTGACGCGGAATATGAAGATAAGGCGCAGATTCACGATAGCCGCGGCGTGTGCTTCGATCGCATTGCTTTTGGCACTTGCCATTGTCGCTGTGCCGTATTTTAACCGCGAAGAGCCGTTCACGGCTGAACTTCCCGAAGAGCTTCTGGAATTTGCCGACAGCAAATATATTAAGGCAATATACGCAATATATAATAACAGTATATTGGGCATCTGTGACTATTCATCCGCACCGAGTAATATCATGTCAAATATGAACAGTACCGGAAAGACGAGCAATTATATTGAGGTGACCGATAATCAAGTTGAAGGAGTCATCGAGGGAGACCTTTTTAAACGCTCGAAAACGCATATTTTTTACGTTGACGTAATAAATAAAACGATTAACTCTTATAAGATCAAAGGTGAAAAGACCACTCTCGTCGGGCAATATCAGATTGATGAGAATACTTTGAACGGCAAGGCTTTTACTCCAAGGGAGATCTATCTGTCAAAAGACTGCGACACCTTGACTGTAGTAGGGCAGTTCTATGACTTCAGGGACAGTTACGGCGGATTGTCGTATAACAGAAAAACCGTTCTGGCTTCCTTTGACGTATCAAACCCGAGGAAGATCAAACTGAAAAAAACTATAGTTGCCGCCGGAGAGTATATTACTTCAAGGTCGGTAGGCGGAAAGATCTATTGGTTTTATGAATTCGGTATAAACAGCTATAACAAAGATTTTTCTGATGAAACAGAGTTTATTCCGCAGATAGATGACGGTAGCGGTTTCAAAAGCATTAATATGGAAGATATCGTAGTCACCGACGGAGCTTCTGAGGATATGTATACCGTTATTGTGCGTGTTGACGAAGATTCGCTCAGAATAGAAGATATAAAAGCTGTTTTTCAGCCTGTAAATGAGATTTTTGTTTCAGAAGATAAAATCATTCTGGTCGATAATTACCAAAAATTATACGAATATGAAGAAAACTCGAAAAAGTGCATCGGACGCAATCGTTTTTCTGATATCAGCGTAATATCGATTGAAAAAAGAAATATGGAGTATCAGACCCGATTCAGTCTTATCGGATGCGTTGATGGGCAATACAGCATTGATGAATATAACGGTATTCTTCGCGTTGCCACAACAACAGAGCTGATGGTTTGGCGCGGGGATGTATGGATTGGAGAATACAACGACTGGCCACGAGTCGGCAAAGGCTTTGACGGAAAGAGAGATTATTACGACTCCGGCACCAATGCCTCTCTTTACTGCATCGATACAAATACTTGGGAGATAGTTGCAGAAGTTAAGGATTTTGCACCTTGGGGTGAAGAAATTAGGTCTGCACGTTATGACGGCGATATGGCATATCTCTGCACCGCTGAGGCAGAGTTTCTTGTTGACCCGGTATATTTCTTTGATCTTTCCGATTTGAATAATATTACCTATACAGATACCGGAACGATAGATGGTTATTCAACATCGCTTGTTGATTTCGGAGAGGGATTGCTTCTCGGAATCGGTTACGGAGACAGCCGTAATACCTTTAAGATCGATGTCTATAAAGAGGGAGAAAGTAAGGTTGAGTCGGTCTGCTCCTATATCAAAGAGGATGTCGGATACTCCGAAGATTATAAGGCGTATTATATTGACAGAGAGCGCGGTCTTGTCGGACTTATGTTCAGGCAAAGCCAAAACTGCACCTATATTCTTCTGCACTTCGATGGAAAACAGATTACCGAAGTGATAACAGAGGAGATGGGAGATATGCGATACCCCGATGCTGCTCGTGCAACTTTGATCGATGATTGCTTTTATATTTTCATATTTGATAAATATAAAGCAATAAAACTCCCATAATAAAACCGCCCGCACGGCAAAGCCGTGCGGGTTTTACGTTTATATTGCAATTTTCAAAAAAATATGCTAAAATATTATTATATCCCGTGTTACTTGAGTGAATTTTTCTGTTTATTAGGGTGAAAGGCCTTTTAGACGGTAGAAAGGAGAGAGGTTATGGACGATAAAAGCATTGTGGAATTGTTTTTGGCGCGGGCGGAGACGGCTATATCCGAGGCGGCGAAGAAGTACGGCAGGTATTGTCGATACATCGCCATGCGTGTGCTCGGGAACGAGCAGGATGCCGAGGAAGTTGAAAACGATACATACGTGAAGCTTTGGAACAGCATTCCGCCGAAGAAGCCCGATCCGTTGAAGCCTTATGTTGGTGCAGTTGCGAGAAATATTGCGCTGAACAGGCTTGAAGAGAAGGGCGCGCAGAAGCGCGGCGGCGAGGTTTGGCTTGCGCTCGAGGAGCTTTCCGAATGTCTTCCCGATTCATCGGGCGAGGAGCTCGGAGAAAGCTTTGCTCTGCGCGAGGCGCTGAATTCGTTCCTTGCCTCACTCGACGAGAAAACACGCATCATTTTTATGCAAAGATATTTTTACACCTGCTCTGTGCGCGAGATCGCGGCGGCGCGCGGCTTAAAAGAAAGCGCAGTCACAATGCTCCTTTTCCGCACTCGGCAAAAACTCAAGGAACATCTACACAAGGAGGGATTTGATCTATGAAAAATAAAGATATTTACCGCGAGATTGGGGGAGTGGACGAAAAATATATCCGCGAAGCCGACCCCACCGCACCCCGCGCGGGAGTCAAACGCAGAAAAATGACGATCCTCGCAGCTTGCATCAGCGTTTTTGCGGTATTTTTGAGCCTTTGGCTCTTCCTGCCCTTCTCGGGCGAGCTTGAAGATCTTTCAAAATACTCGAACAGCGAGTATTACGGCTTGATGCTCAAGGTGCAAGAGCTCGCCTGCAGACCGGCAAACTACCGATATGCTAACAATTTTGATAAATACTTCAGTTCGATCGGAAGGATGTTCGATGTTGCTGAAGGTAGTGCCGTTCCGAACGATGCGGGTCCCCTTGCTGACAAATATGAAGAAGTCACCGACAATCAGTATGACGGCGTGATCGAGGGCGACCTTTTCAAGCGCAGTGACAAGAATGTTTTTTATCTTGACCCTTACAATCTCATCCTCTATTCTTACTCGATCGAGGGCGAATGCAAGCTTGATGAATTCAACGTGCGCGAAGTTATTGGCAAGTACTCAGGCGCAAGTTGGGAAAGCGAGATCTTCCTCTCGCCCGACTGCACAAAAGTGACTGTCATCATCCCCGGTTACAACAAAACCATCGCCGTGATGCTCGACGTTCGTGATGCCTCCGATATTAAGAGCGCGGAAGTGGTTGAGATCTCGGGCAGCGTCATCTCCTCGCGTATGAAGGACGGTAAGCTCCTCCTCGTCACGGGAATGCCGATCTATAACGAGCCCGATTTTTCGGATGAAAGCGCATTTCTGCCGCAGATCACCGTTGATGGCAACTGCGAGAGCCTTGCCGCGCCCGACATTCTGTATAATGAAGATTGCACCAACGCTTACTATACCGTCGCCGTGATGCTTGACTCCGAGAGCCTCGACGTGCTCGGAAGCCTTGCGGTGCTCGACAATGCCTGGGTCGTTTCGGTATCCGAGAACAATATCTTCCTTGGTTGTAATTTTTACGGGTATACCGAAGAGCCCGGCGAGTATGACAACGAGATCATTACGAAAAATATCAATCAGACCAATATTTATACCATTTCCTACTCCTCCGGCACGCTTGAAAACAAGGGTATGGTCAGAGTTGACGGATTTCTGAACGATCAGTATTCGCTTGACGAAAAGGACGGCGTGCTTCGCGTTGTGACCGAGACCAATTATCGCGAAGAAAAGCGTTATCACAATGTTGATAAGGATGTTTATAACTTTACTTCGATTGAAAACTACCGAAGCGCCGATCTTTACTGCATCGACCTTGCAACCAACGAGATCGTTGGAAGCGTTATCGGCTTTGCGCCCGAGGGCGAGCAGGTTGCCTCCGTCCGCTTTGACGGCGACAAGGCTTACGTCTGCACTGCCGTTGTGGTGAGCTTCACCGACCCCGTGTTCTTCTTCGATCTTTCGGATATGAGCAACATCACATATACCGACACGGGCGTGATAGAAGGCTTCTCAACCTCGCTTATCGAGCTTGAAGGCGGTTATTTGCTCGGAATCGGCTACGGAAATACGAGAGATCACCTCAAATTGGAGATCTATGAGGAGAAAAACGGAATGGTCGTGTCGGTGTGTACCTATGAGCTCAGCGGAGTTGAGTTTTCGGAGGATTATAAATCTTATTATATAAATAGGAAGGATAATCTCTTCGGGCTGATGACCTCAAGGGCTGATGTAGGCGATTATATTCTGCTTCATTTCAACGGCGGCGCGATAGTTCCCGTAGCGAACGTCAGATTCGACCGCGTTGCGGACGAGGGAGTGACGAGAGCGACAATGATCGACGGGAAACTGTTCGTGTTTGCATCGGAGGGACAGTTTAAGGTGGTAGATCTCGCTACGCGAGAATGATAATTTGCCTTCGGCAAAATGATAATCTGCCCTGCGGGCAGAATGATAGTCGCGGCTTTGCCGCGAATGATGGTGAATTTCCGCCCCACGGGGCGGAAATTTTCCTTTATTTCGCGCTTGCGCGAACTATCATTCCGCGAAGCGGATTATCATTCGGCGCAGCCGACTATCATTCTCGCGAAGCGAGATATTGCTTTTTTTCAAAAAATATGCTAAAATATAAAAAAGCTTGTGCAATTCCCGACCCATTTGCTGTCTATTAGTATGAAGGTACCTTTACTACAACGAAAGGAGTACGCCATGGAAGACAAAAGGATAATCGAGCTGTTTTGGGAGCGGTCCGAGGCGGCTATTAAGGAAAGTGCGAAAAAGTACGGCAGATATCTGCGCCGTATTGCCTTCAACGTGCTCGGAAATGAGCAAGACTGCGAAGAGGTCGAAAACGATACATATCTCCGCGCGTGGAATTCCATTCCGCCCGAAAAGCCGTCGTCACTCAAGGGCTATCTTGCCGTGATATGCCGCAATTTAGCTTGCAACCGCTACAATATCAACACGGCGAAGAAGAGGGGAGAGCACGAAAAAGCTCTTTCCGAGCTTTCGGACGCCGTGCCCGAGGATGATGGGCGCGATCTTGCCGAGTCGGTTGCTCTGCGTCAGGCGGTGGAGAAGTTTTTACTCTCCCTTGACGAAAAAACGCGCAATATATTCCTGCAACGGTATTTTTACCTTTATCCGCTCTCCGCGATCGCGAAGGGCAACGGTATGAAGGAAAGCACCGTCAGTATGCTCCTTTTCCGCACACGCAAAAAACTCAAAGAACATTTGCAAAAGGAGGATATCGATTTATGAAAGAACAGGATATTTTCAACGCGATAGGCAATGCCCCACACGATATGGTCGCTGCGGCTGACCTGAAGCCTTATGTGAAAGCTATAAAACGCAGAAGATTTACCGTCTTCGCGGCTTGTGTCGCAATTTTTACCGTGTTTTTCAGCCTTTGGCTTTTCTTGCCATTCTCGGGCGAGCTTGAAGATCTTTCGCGTTACTCGGATAGTGAATATTACGGTCTTATGCTCAAGGTGCAAGAGCTTGCCTGCCGTCCCGATAATTACAGATACCGAAATAATGCCGACAAATATTTTGGAACGCACGAACAGTTCGACGTAGGTATTATCACCACGGGTACCCTTATGCCCACGATATCGGCGGATAAGTACGAGGAGGTTACCGACAATCAGTTCGAGGGAATAATTGAGGGTGATCTATTCAAACGAAGCGATAAAGCAATTTTCTATCTCGACCCACTGACGCTGATCCTTTATTCCTACTCGACCGATGATGCCGTTTTGCTTGATTCGATCAACATTCCCGCAGAATTCGGTTTTTCGGTCGACAGCGTATATTTTTACAACAGCGTGATCTATCTTTCGCCCGATTGCCGAAGCGTGAGTGTGGTTTTGCCGAGCTATCAGAAAACGCTGGCAGTCTCGGTGGATGTCAGCGCGCCCGAGGATATGAAAAAGGGCGGATATTTTGAAATTTCGGGCGGCTATATCACCTCTCGTATGATCGAGGGCAAGCTTTTGACGGTGACGGGATGGGGACTCGAGCCCGAACCCGATTTTTCGAAGGAGAGCGCATATCTCCCGCAGATCACGTGGAACGGCGAAACTCACAGCCTCGCCGCCGAGGATATCGTCTACACCGAGGATGCTTGGAGACCCTTTTATACTGTTATGGCTTTGCTTGATATGAACTCGCTCGAGGTTGTTGACTCCGCTGCCGTGCTCGACTACGCGGGAGCGGTAACGGTGTCCGAAAATAATGTTTTTCTTTCCTGCTATTTTAGTGAAAGAAGTCAGAAACCGGGCGAAAAGGAGGGCGAAACTCTGCATAAGATCGTTCACAGAAGTACGGTATACGCCGTTTCACACAGAGGCGGAAAGCTTGATATTATCGGAAATGTCAAGGTTGACGGAACGCCGATCGATCAGTATGCTATGGATGAGTATGACGGTATGCTTCGCATCGTGACCGAGACCTTTATGACCGAATATATTAGAACCGAGGCTGATGCTTACAGTCTCGGTGGAGCAACTATCGATAGGCTTGAAAGCGCCGATCTTTACTGCATCGACCTTGAAACCTTCGAGATCATCGGTTCGGTCAAAGCATTTTCTCCCGATGGCGAGGAGGTAACGTCTGTGCGCTTTGAGGAAAATATGGCTTATGTTTGCACCGCGGAAAGGAAGTATTTTAGTGATCCCGTCTACTTCTTCGACCTTTCCGACCCCGCGAATATCACGTTCAGCGACACGGGCGTGATCGACGGTTATTCGACCTCCCTTGTTGATATGGGCGAAGGAAAGCTGCTCGGAATCGGCTACGGAGATGGTAACAACGTGCTGAAGGTCGAGGTATATGAGGAAAAGGGAGATAAGGTCGTTTCGGTCTGCGCTTTTGAGCTCGACAATGTTGTTTTCTCAGAGGATTACAAGTCGTACTATATCAACCGCGCCGATGGGCTTGTCGGACTTATGGTGTCAAGGGAGTATGCAAGCGAGTATATTTTGCTCAAGTTTGACGGAAATCGTATAACGCAGATCGCATCCGTGACCCTTTCACACGTTGTCAACGAATCCTACGCCCGTGCGACGGTGATCGACGGAAGATTGTTCGTCTTCGCCGAGGACGTTTTCAAATTTATCAAAATCGATCAATAAACTTTTACGCCAAAAACACCCCGAGCCTTTCACTAAACCGAAAGGCTCGGGGTGTTATGTTTATTCTGTCGCAATAGCGGCTATGTTAGTTACCTTCCTTTAATTCGGCAGAGATGGTCTTCAGAGCACTGATCCATCTGCTGCGATAGGTCTTGCCGGTGGAGGAAAGCTGGTTTGCGCCGTTTTCGATCTGCATTCTCCAAATTCTGACGGGGCTTGTAGCGTCGCCGCCGAGAGAATCAAAGAAGGGACGGCTGATGTCGAAGACAACGTTGTCGCGGATGATCTCAAACAGCTCCGCATCGTGGGGGTTCTTCGAATACTGATACTTGAACGCAGTTTCAAAGAGCGCGGGAGTAACGTTGCGGTATGCCTCGGATGCCATACACTCAAGTACGGCGCCCGACTTGGCAGTATTCTTTGCATCGATCGGGATGCAGTACATTGTGTGTGTGAAAGCTACTGCGGTGCGGTAGTTCTTCTGCGATTCGTCATATTTGGGCGCAGGAAGAATGCTGTAGTTGATCTCAGAGTTGCGGAAATTATTCGAAAGATGCTGACCGGTTACGTTATAGAAGAGCGAATTGCCCTCTGAGTAGAGCGCTGTTGATGCAGACTTGATGAAAAAGCCGTCGTTAGAATTGTGGTAGAGCGCGTTTAAGCGGTCAATGACGGAAAAGGATTTTTCACTCAGCACGTCTTCCGAAATTGTCAGATTTCCATCCTTGTCGGGGATAACGTAGCTCATATCGGAGCCCATATAGAAGATATCAAGAAGGGGATGGGTTATCGAGAAAAGACCGTAGCTGTCGCCCTCCGACTTTTTGCCGTCGCCGTCAAGGTCCTTGTATATACCCGATGCCATCTGGAAAAGAAGCTCCTGTGTCCATTTGCCTTCCAGGGCGATCTCTTGGGGATTTGTGAGGTTGTACTGCTCTCCGAGATCGTTGTTATATACGATGAACATCATCTGGTAGATCAAGGTGGAGGCAATGTCGCCCGAAATGAAGTAAAGGCGATTGTTGATTGTGTTGAGATCAAGAAGTGTGCTCGACCACCAAGGTTTCTCAAAATCGAGGTGATCTACTTCAAGCATATCAAGAAGCTTGTGCTCAAGCGTCAGGACACCCGCTGAACGCAGATAGCAACCGATGAGGTCATAAGCGCCTTCACCGACATCGATGCTGTTCGATACCGTCTGACAAAATTCCTTGAATGCGGAGCTGTTACCTTTTGCAAAGGTAAATTCAAGCTCGACGCCGAGTCTGCTTTCGGTGTTGGCGTTGCGGGTATAGACCGCATCCTCAACAATATTGCCGGACTGTTCCTCAACGTAAAATTCGGGAAGAGTGTGTTCCCACGCGAAGATATTAACGGTTTCGCCGCCGAAGTTGAGGGTCGGATCGAGATCGTCCTTCAGATATCCATTGCTATCGTAAAGAGAATCCGTTGTGACTTCCTCAATGTTGCTCTCTGCAACAGCCGCCGCAGTGGTGGTTGCTGTTTCATCGCCTTCAACGGGATTGCTGCAACCGATAGCGGCGCAAGCCACGCCAAGAAGCATAAGAAGAGCCAGAATAGCTGATAATGTACGTTTCATAAGCTTTATCTCCTAATAAGTATTATTAATATAAGTATAACATATTTTCAAATCATAGTCAAGAGAAAGCAGCTCAAAATTCGCCTTATTTGCGACGAATTTTGAGCTGCAAGCCATATATAAGGCTTTATTCTGCCACCATAATATAGCTGTAAATCTCCTGCCCGCCGTGGATGGGATAGACCTCGCACGCGGGGTGGTGATCTGCTATATAGTTGCAGATCTGCTCGGTTTCCTCCTCGGTGGAGTCAAGCCCCGAGAAAAGGAGAAACAGGGCGTGACTGTCGAGGTCGAGTGAATCTATAAGTCTGAGTGACGCTTCAAGTCGCTCGTTTGATGCGGAAAGAATGCTTTTGCCGACGTAGCCGATGTAGTCGCCCTTGTGGATCTCGACGTTTTGCATCTCGGCATCGCGGATGCAACGCGCGATCTCGGCGGTCACAACGCCTTTCATATTTGAATTCAGCTCGGCTTCAATGGCGTCAGCGTCGCCCGATGAGGTGTCCATCATCGAGAGGGAGGCGTAACCCTCGCCAACGTTGCGCGATTCGATAACGCGGACATCGGAGCGATCGTACATCTTCATCGCCTGGCGCGCGGCAAGAATGACGTTACCGTTGTTTGGGAAGACGAAGATGGTCTTTGCATTGACAGTCTCAAAAGCACGGATGAAATCCTCCGCGGATGGGTTCATACTTTGCCCGCCCTCAACGATAAAGTCGGCGCCGCATTCAAGGAATGTCTGCTTGATGCCCTCGCCGCAAGCGGCAACGACAACGCCAAAATCGGGGCGGTCCCCCTCTGACATAACCGCCTGTGCCTCGCGCACGGCTTCACCTTCAGCCTCAACGGTGTTGTGCTGAAGCGACATATTCTCGATCTTCACCTTGAGAAATTCGCCGTATTGCTGACAAAGCGCAAGAACGCGGTCGGGGGTCTTTGTGTGAACGTGGATTTTGAGGATGCTTCCCGATTTTACGGTGGCAATCGAGTCGCCGAGCGCGGTGAGCGCATTGATGACCGATTGCGTGTCGAAGGCATCAATGTCGGTCTTCGAATTTTGAAGACGGACGAGCAGCTCGGTGCAGTAGCCGTATTCGAGAATATCATCGGCAGAGAAACGGTCGAAGTCAATCTCCTCTGCTGTTGATTTCGAAGAAGCGGTATCATCAAACGCCTGCGCGCTCCAATCGCCGTCGAAAACTCTGCACATACCCTCGATGATTGAAAGCAGTCCCGCTCCGCCGGAGTCGACCACGCCCGCACTTTTGAGAACGGGCAGAAGCTCGGGTGTGCGGTCAAGGGAACGGCGCGCTTCGCTTACAAAATTGCCCAGGAAGTCCTCGACAGAACCCGTTTTTGTGTTGCAGGCATATTCGGTCGCGTCGCTTGCAACCGTCAGGATCGTGCCCTCGGTGGGCTTCATAACGGCTTGGTAAGCATATCGCACGCCCTTGCGGAACGCCTTGCCGATTGCCTTTGCATCGGCACTTTCAAGGCCCTCAAAGCCCGTCGCAATTCCGTCAAAGAACTGCGAAAGGATAACGCCCGAGTTTCCGCGCGCGGAAAGAAGCATTCCGTCCGCTACCTTGCGTGCGGCATCACCAAGGCCTTCCCCGGAGCTTTTGGTGCGCTCAACGCCGCCCATAAGGGTCGAGAGCATATTGTCACCCGTGTCGCCGTCGGGAACGGGAAAAACGTTGAGATCGTTGATCTTCTGTGCTTGATTTCGGAGGTTTATTGCCGCTCCGTGGATCATTTTTGTGAAGGTTTCACCCGTGAGGATGAATTCGGTTTTTGTATTATTCATATCTGATTTCGCCGACGGGCGGCAATGTTACCTTTCGTTTCCTATGAAGAAGAGAGCGAGCGTACCGGGGCCCGAATGAGCACCGATGACGGGACCTGTGAATACGGTGATGTCGGTGTCAAGGCCGTATCTTTCCTTGATGATCGAGGAAAGCAGAGCGGCATCGTCCGCGCAGTCACCGTGGCAGATGAAAACGGGGCCCTGCGATTTGTCGGTCATCAGCTCGCCGAGCTTGTCAGCAAGAGCGCCTATCGCCGCGCGTCTTCCGCGAACCTTGAACTTGTTGATAAGATGACCTTCGATATCCATGTGCAAAACGGGCTTGATGCCGAGAACGCCGCCGACAAAAGCGGTTGCAGCGCTGATTCTTCCACCGCGCTTGAGGTAAACGAGATCGTCAACGGTGAACCAATGGCACATATGGGGGATCATAGATTCGATATATTTTGCATTTTCCTCAAGGCTTGCGCCTTCGCTGCGCTTCTTAACTGCAAGATAAACAAGCATTCCGAAGCCTGCGGAAGCGGAAAGCGAATCGATAACGATGATCTTGCGTTCGGGGTATTTCTCCGAAAGCTTATTTGCGGCAATTCTGCCCGAGTTGCAGGTGGTGCTCAGACCCGAGGAAAATCCGATGTAAAGAATGTCCTCGCCCGCGGCAAGAATGGGTTCGAAGACGCCGATAAACTCCTCGGGGTTGACCGCAGAGGTCTTGGCAACGCCGCCCTCGCGCATACGGTTGTAAAACGCAACGGGTTCAACCTCGTCATTGCGCTGAATTTTATCTTCTCCCTCAAATTTGAGCGTGAGGCTGACGGATGTCACACCCCATTCGGTAAGATGTTCGCCCATATCCGAGGCGGAATCTGTAACTATGCGGTAGATTTTGTTCATAGTGTTCTCCCTGTTGATTGATGGTATTATTATAACATATTTATATTATTATTGTCACTGAACTCTGCATCAAAATCACTCTACGGTTAAGAGAATGTATGTAAACCGATGGTAGAGTTCAACACCGGTTGAGGTTCAGCACATCTTCAGCACACTGCGTGCTGTACTATATATAATTATAGCACACAATGTGCTGAAATTCAAGTATTTTTTGTTAACAACGGAGAAAGTAAAAAAAGTCTGAGTCATTAAGACATACTTTTCCATACGCATCCTTTTAGATAAAATTTGCAATATAATTTAATCGCGCGGGCTCCTTTCACCGCTTCCGCGGTCCCCCTTCCTCCCGGAGGAAGGCTAAAGGGTGCGTGCAACCTTCATTGTTTGTGCAGCGAATTTTGCTCAAATTAATAATTTTGCATACAAAAAAGGAATATTTTATTTGAATCAATTTGCACTCGTAACAGAGTTCTTGCAAACTTTTTCAATAAAATATTCCTTTTTACTGTTTAAGGATTAAGCTAAAACGATATTCGCTGAATATCCGAAGACGTTTGCATTCACCAATCAGCCTTCCTCCGGGAGGAAGGGGGACCGCGGAAGCGGTGAAAGGAGCCCGCGCAATTTAATTTTAGCACTCTTCTTATCAAGAATGGTAAAATATGTATTAATGACTCAGTTCCTTTTTAGCTTAAGCCGCGATTGAGAGAAGATAGATGATCAAAAATGCGATGCAGATGATGCCAATGACGGCGAGCATCGGGAGAAACATCATTCTCACGGCGGCAAAGTATGTGGAGATGTGGTCGCGCCACGCGGGTCGTGAACGATAAAATTGTTTTTCGGTTTCGCTCATTTCCTTTTTCGGGTGGGCGTCCGAAAGGCTTCTGCCGAAGCCGCGCGTGGGAAGATTTGACATATCGGCAATCGTTCTGCCGTCATCGACCCACACCACTTTCTCGCGTTTTTTCTTTTCCTTACTCATTGGAGCAACCCTTGCAGAGGTGGCAGGCTACGAAATGGCCGGGCTCGACCTCTCGGTATTCGGGCGCGCACTTCGCGCATTCCTCGGTTGCGTGGGGGCAACGGGTGTGGAAGCGGCATCCCGAGGGGGGATTTGCGGGGGAGGGAATGTCACCCGCAAGGTGAATGCGGTTCATCTTCACATCGGGATCGGGATTGGGGATCGCGGAGAAGAGCGCCTGCGTGTAGGGGTGCAGGGGATTATCGAAGATATCCTTCTTGTTTCCGAACTCCATCATCTTGCCAAGGTACATAACGCCGACCTTGTCGGAAATGAACTTGACGACAGACAGGTCGTGCGAGATGAAGAGGTAGGTCAGGTTCATCGAGCGCTGAAGGTCTTTCAGCAGATTGATGATCTGCGCCTGGATCGAAACGTCGAGTGCCGAAACGGGCTCGTCACAGATGACAAGCTCGGGCTTGACCGAAAGTGCGCGCGCAATGCAGATACGCTGACGCTGTCCGCCGGAAAATTCGTGGGGATAGCGCTCGTAGTAATAGTCGCGCAGACCGCATTTTTCCATAAGGTCGAGAACGTAATCCTTGACTTCGTTCTTCGGAACGATACCGTGAACGAGCACGGGCTCGGAGAGGATGTCGCCAACCGTCGCTCGGGGAGGCAGGGAGGAATAGGGGTCCTGGAAGATGATCTGCATCTTGGTTCGCAGATCGCGCAGATCCTGACCCTTGAGGTCGGCAATGTTCTGACCCTTGAAGTATATCTCGCCGCCGCTTGAGGGATGAAGGCGGAGAATAGTTCTGCCGAGAGTGGTCTTGCCGCATCCCGACTCGCCAACAATGCCGAGCGTTTCGCCCGCTTTCAGCTTGAAGGATACGTTATCGACCGCAACAAGCTCCTTTGTGGGCTTGCCCATAAGGGTCTTTGCGAGAACAAAACGCTTTTGCAGATTACGGACTTCAAGTATAGCCTCGGGATCGGGGGGGAGGATATTTTTGATGTCAGACATTTAATTCTCCTCCTTTCCGTAGAGGTGGCAGGCAACGTAATGCGTGGGGCTGACCTGAACCATACCGGGGTAATCGCCCGAGCACTTCGCGATGCACTTGTCGCATCTTTCCTTGAAATAGCAATGAGTGGGCATATTTACGGGGTTCGGGACGTTGCCGGGGATGTTGAAGAGGGTGTCGGAGTCGGAATTCATAGTCGGCTTCGACTTCTGCAGACCGATCGTGTAGGGGTGGCGCGGATCGTGGAAGATCTCGGAAGCCGTGCCGCGCTCGATAACCTTGCCCGCGTACATAACAACGACGTAGTCTGCCATTTCAGCGATAACGCCGAGGTCGTGGGTGATGAGCATGATCGAGCCGTTGATCTTTTCCTTGAGGTCGCGGAGAAGATCGAGGATCTGTGCCTGAATGGTAACGTCGAGAGCTGTGGTGGGCTCATCGGCGATGATAAGACGGGGATTGCAAGCGAGCGCCATCGAGATCATAACTCTCTGACGCATACCGCCCGAAAGCTCGTGTGGGAAGGAGGCGTAAACGCGCTCGGGAGCGGCGATTCCGACAAGCTCGAGCATTTCAAGCGACTTTGTCTTTGCGCTTTCCTTGGTCGCACCGGGGATGTGGATGAGGGTGACCTCATCAAGCTGTTCGCCAATGGTGAAAACGGGGTTGAGCGAGGTCATCGGCTCCTGGAAGATCATCGAGATCTGATTGCCGCGGATACGGTGGATCTCGCTCATCGGCATTTCTGCGATGTCGTAGACCTTGCCGTCATTCGAGCGGAAGCGGATGTGACCGTCAACGATCTGTCCCGTGGGGCCCTGGAGGAGTCGCATAACAGACATACTTGTAACCGATTTGCCGCAGCCCGACTCGCCAACAACGCCGACTGTGGTGCCCGCGGGAATCTCGAAGGATACGCCGTTTACAGCCTTGACTACGCCCTGATCGGTGAAGAAGTAGGAGTGAAGGCCGTCGATCTCAAGGATATTTTCGGGATTCTTCATCTCGGTGAGGTATTCGCTTTCGTCGCATTTGCGGAACTTCTTGGCTTCAAGCTCGCGCATAACTTTGGCGTTCGCCTTGGCGATAGCGCGGACTTCCTTGCCCGAAAGATAGTGTCCGTCGGATTTTTTCTTTCCTATTTTATTAATAGCCATCTGCTGTTACCTCCTTTGCTTGGGGTCGAGAGCATCGCGCAGACCGTCACCGACAAAGTTGAAGCCGAGAACGGCAATGATGATGCAAAGGCCGGGAGGTCCCCAGACGTTGAAGAAGTTTTGAAGAATGTTCGAGT
>JAGBRZ010000193.1 GCA_017632155.1 Clostridia bacterium | reverse complement strand
GACTTCAACGAGCAGCTCATCGTCGAGCTCTATTCCAAGTAATACCGCACATTCTCCCACAGGCTGCACTCCGGCTTTGGGGGTGTGCGTAATACGTGGGAGCATAAACTTATGCGCATAAACTATTATCGCAGACAAAAAATTATTGGAGGGTATAATCTGGAATGATAGAGATTCAAAAGCCAAATATCGTAACGGTAGATGAAAGCGAAGACGGCAGAAGCGGTAAATTTATCGTTGAGCCTCTTGAGCGCGGATACGGAACCACACTCGGAAACTCGCTTCGCAGAGTTCTTATGAGCTCGCTTCCCGGTGTAGCCGTTACATCTATCAAGGTAGACGGTGCATTACACGAATTCACCTCGCTTCCCGGTGTGGCAGAGGATCTGACAGAGATCGTTCTGAATATCAAGGGCATTGTTGCAAAGCTCTATACTCAGGCGCCCAAGACTGTCATCCTTGATGCGGTTGGCCCCGACAACGTAACCGCAGGACACATCAAGCAGGACTCCGATATCGTAATTCTCAACTCGGATCACCACCTTGCAACTCTTGCAGAGGGTGCACACCTTTATATTGAACTGACCTTTGAAAACGGCCGCGGTTATGTATCGCAGGACAAGAACAAGCTGATCCACGCTGACAGCTTCGGTACTGCAGTAAGCGCACCTATCGGTCTGATCTACACAGACTCGATCTACACACCCGTTTACAACGTCAGCTACACTGTTGAGAACACTCGTGTCGGAAGTAATATGACCGATTATGATAAACTCACGCTCGAGGTTCTGACAAACGGAACCATCACAGCAAAAGAAGCGATTTCGCTCGGTGCCAAGATTCTCAACGAGCATCTCAACTTGTTTGTGGATTTGTCGGATGAAGCAAAGAACGCGGAGATCATGATTGAGAGACCCGAAAAGGAAAAAGAAAAGGTTCTTGAGATGACCATTGAGGAACTTGACCTGTCTGTACGTAGCTTCAACTGTTTGAAGCGCGCAGGCATTGACACGGTAGAAGATTTGGTCAGCCGCTCCGAGGACGAAATGATCAAGGTTCGTAATCTCGGTAAGAAATCGCTCGAAGAAGTCATCCTTAAGCTCGAAAGCCTCGGTCTTACACTTCGTAACGACGAGGAATAAGAGCAGGACGATTTCATTCACAACACAGATTTATTAAGGAGGAGCATTAAGATGCCCGGAACCAGAAAACTCGGCAGACCTACCGCTCACAGAAAAGCTATGCTTCGCGGTCTTGTTACCTACCTGCTTCAGTACGGCAAGGTTGAGACCACTGTGACCCGTGCTAAGGAAGTCCGTGCACTTGCTGAGAAGATGATCACTCTCGGTAAGCAGAATACACTTGCAAGCCGTCGTGCCGCTTACGCTTTCATCACTTCTGATGAGGTAGTTAAGAAGCTGTTCGACGAGATCGCACCTCGCTATGAGGATGTAAACGGCGGTTACACCTGCATTTACAAGATCGGCCCCCGTCGTGGCGACGCAGCAGAGATGGCTCTCATCACTCTCGTAACCACCAAGGCTGAAGAAGAGGCAGCTGCAGCAGCTGAGGCAGCAAAGAAGTCTTCCAAGAAGGCTAAGGACGCTGAGTAATTAATTTAATTACAAATCAAGCCTACCCGAAATTCGGGTAGGCTTTTTTTCGCGCGATATTATCTATATTTTCCCCGCGAGATGTCGCGCACTGCGTCAGCAAGAGCGAGCACGTCATCCGCGGTGTTGAAAGGGGAGAAGGAAGCGCGGACGCTGCCGCCGTGATCGTTTCCGAGTGTGGCGTGTGCCATAGGATTGCAATGAAATCCGCCGCGCACGCAAATGTCGCGCTCGGAAAGCATATTTGCCACTCGGTCAGAGGGAATGCCATCAATGTTAAACGATATCACCGATCCGATATGTCGAGGAGCGTAAATTGTTACCCCGCGAATTTCGGATAGCAATCGCAGAGCTTTCTTAAAGAGTATCTCTTCGTGTGATGAAATGTTCTGAAGTCCGATACCTTGCAGAGCCCGAATTCCCGCCTCCAAGCCCACGATCGCGGGAGTTGAAAGAGTGCCCGCCTCGAGCCTTTCGGGTAATTCTCGGGGCATTTCGGCGTCGAGAGAGGCGCTTCCCGAGCCGCCAAAGGTCAACGGTCGGGCGGGGAAGCTGTTTGATACTATCAAAGCTCCACTTCCTTGCGGTCCGAGAAGACCCTTGTGACCCGGAAGGGCAAGTGCCGAGATGCCTGAGCGTTTCATATCTATCGGGAAGTGTCCCGCTCCTTGAGCACCGTCAACGATAAAATGCAATCCCGCACGCCGGCATAGCTCGCCTATTTCGTCAAGAGGCATCCTTGCCGAGCAGATATTCGGGCAGGCAGTCGAGATCACCGCAACCGTTTGCGGCTTCACAAGTGAAGAGATCGAGCGGCAGATCTTTTGAGCATTCCGATTTGGATCGAGAGTGTGGGAATCGAAAACCGAGTATGAGCATCCGCGCTCGCGGGCAAGGTATTCAAGCGGACGACGGACGGAGTTATGCTCCATATCCGAGCAGATGAAATGTGCGCCGTCACGTGCAAGCGAGAGGATCGCGATATTCAGCGCGTGGGTGGCATTCTGGCAGAAGATCACGTTTTCAGGCGACTCTGCCGAAAAGAGATCGCACAGACTTGCCCGGCAATCATAGATCTTTTCCGCCGCCGCCAAGGCAAGCTTGTGCGAACCCCGCCCGGGATTGCCGCAGTATTCTCTCATACAGCGCGCCATTTCATCGATAACCTCGGGTGGCTTGGGGAAGGATGTGGCGGCGTTGTCAAGATATGTCATCATTTACTCCTTGATGATCTCGCGCTCGGCGACGGAGTTATTTGAAAACGCCATCCGCACGGATAAAAGCTTGCTCTCGTCAAAAGCAACGCCCCAGGAGCACCCGCGCCGCGTGCGCGTTGAATCGACCTTGATGACATCCGCCGCGATCTTTTCGTTTTTTAGCACCCTCGCCGCCTTCTGCGCCAGCGTGAGTGTCGGAAAAACTGCAATATATCTCATTTTACCTCGCCTCGCTTTTTCGTTTGAAGACTTTTGTCTTCTACTGTAAGTATATGGCGAAGAATGTCGAAGTGATACAAAAAAACTCCAACAGACTTAAAAATCTGTTGGAGTTCTTCATTATTTTATCTTCAGTATTCTCGAACTGTTGATAAGCACGACGAATGCGCCGACATTGTGGAAGACCGCACCGAAGAGGGCGGAGATCACTCCGAAGAGCGAAAGTCCGATCATCGTAAGGCTGATGAGAACAGAGAGAATGAGGTTCTGATAAATGATCTTTCTCGTCTGCTTGGAGAGCTTGATGATGAAGGGAATGTTTTCGAGATTGTTGTTCATCAGGGCAATGTCCGAAGATTGAATTGCAAGGTCGGAGCCCATTGCACCCATCGAGATACCAACGTCTGCCTGACGGAGTGCGGGAGCATCGTTGATGCCGTCGCCGACTGCGAGAACACAGCTGCCCTCGCGCAAGGAGTTGATCGCTTCAAGTTTATCCTGGGGAAGGAGCTGATACTTTACGTCATCGGCGCCAACCTCGCTTGCAATCTTGCGAGCCGCCGCTTCACGGTCACCCGTGAGGATAACGGTGTTTTTGATGCCCATCTCTTTGAGCGTAGTGATGCTTTGAGCCGCCTCAGCACGCGCTGTGTCGTTGAAACCGAGGCAACCGATAAGTATGCCACCGCGCGAAACGAAGCTCACAGAGCCGAGAAGAGCCTCACCGAAGCCCTCGGGAATGGCAATGCCGAGTGAATCGAACCAGTACTTGTTGCCGAGGAGAAGCTCGCGGTCTTCGGAGTCCTTGCCCTGCATACCCTTGCCGGGGATCTCCTTGACATCATCAAGCACCTCGTATTCCTTGCCCTCAATGGCATCGGTTACCGCCCGCGATACGGGGTGGTTCGAGCCGCAAGCGAGGGATGCGGCAAGAGAGAGGAGATCGTCTTTATCATAGCCGTCTGCGGGAATGATATCGGTCAGCGAAAGCTCACCAACGGTAAGAGTTCCCGTTTTGTCAAACACAACGGTTTCGACCTCTGTCATTTCCTCGATGAATTTTGAGTTCTTGATAAGTATTCCGCGCTTGGTTGCTGTCGAGAGAGATGCTATCATCGGCGCGGAGCTGACGAGCATCTGACCGCAGGGGCAGGACACGACGAGTATTGCGATAGCCTTTGAAAGATCGGAGGTTATCAGCGCAACTCCCGCCGCAAGCGCGAGAACGAAGGGAATGTAATAGCGCATAAAGCGGTCGATAAGTCTTGATTCGGGAATCGAGATGTTTTCCGCTTCCTCAAGCATTGTAAGAATATTCGAGAAAGACGTGTCGACGTAAGCCTTTTCTACCTTGACGAGAATTCGTCCGTCGATGTTGACTGTGCCCGCGTATACGCTGTCACCAACCTTAATGTGCGCGGGGAGAGGTTCACCGGTCAGCGATTTTTGGTCGACGTTGGTTTCACCCGAAATGACTTTTCCGTCGATCGGAATGCCCGAACCGGGGCGGATGACGATTGTCTGACCAACCTCGAGAGAGGATGCTTCGACGGTTCTTTCAACGTCTCCGTCAAGAAGAACTGCGCTGTCCTGACGCATTCTCTTGAGCCCGTCGATAGCCTCGCGCCCGCCCATAATGCTTCGCTCTTCAAGAAGATGTGCGATGTTGAGTATCAGCGGAATGAGAACCGAAAGTATCAGGTCGCCCGAAAGGTAGCAGGCGAGGATAGCAATGGCAACGAGGATCTCCATTGCGTTGGTGAAATTGCGCGAGAATATGCCTTTGAGCGCCGCGACGAAGACGGGAATTCCTTCAATCAGGAATCCAACGGTGTAGAGAAGTGCGGGCAGGGTGGCCTTGTCGGGGAACACCCAGGAATAGATGATTCCAACGGCAATGCAAACGAGTGCAGCGGCGGCGCTGACGAGATTTGCTGTCAGTGCGCGTCGGTTTTTGTCGTTAAGATTATCCTTGGCGAGAGCTTCGAGGCTGTTTTTTGCTATGTTATCTAAGTTTTCCACCTATGTAACCTCCCGTCAGTTGATGATTATCTTCGAATCCGAATCGTCAACGATCTTGATTGTGCCGATCTTGCGGATGATGTTGGTGATTGCGGTGTTGTAAAGTCTTACCCTTACAACCTCGGGGTTTGCGTTGTATTCCTCAAGTACGCCGTAAAATTCGTAAAGATCGGAATTTGCGGCAGCTGTGTAGTTCGAGTAGTTTGCGCGAGCCTCGGCGATCAGCGAGTTTGCCTCCGCCTCTGCGCCTGGGATCCTTGTTTCGTAATACTGACGAGCCTGTTCAATTCGTGTGCTTGCCTGAATGTTGGTCGAGTTTACAAGCTCGTAAATATCGCGGACCTCCTCGGGCATACCGACGCGGGTAAGCTCCAAGTGGCTGAGAGCGATCCCAATTCCGCATTCGTCAAGCTTTTTTTGCGACATTTCGCGGACAGCCTTGGTGTAGGCATCCTTGCCCGTGGTAAGAATATCGTCAACCGCATAATTTGCCGCAACGTTGATCATTGCGTTGCTGATCGCGGCGTTAATGATGTATCCGGGATCCTTTACCGCAAGTGCGAAAGCAACGGGATCGATGATCGTGTATTTGATGGAGGCAGAGAGAATTGCAATGTTATTGTCACCCGTGATGACGTAGCCGTTTCTGTCATATGTGGTCATTTCACCGTCCGTGTAGTGAGTGTTGATCGTCAGTTCGTGCACGCTTCCTGTGGGGATGGTGATGACCTCGTCGATAATGTAGGGGAAGGCGAAGAGTACGCCCGCATCGTGGACCTGTTCTTCCGGAGTATCGCCAACTATCTTGCCGAATCGCAGTATGATCGCAGATTCGCCGCTCTTGATGAATCTGATTCCCGAGCAGGCGATTATGATGACCACCGCGATGATTATCACGACAAAGTATCGCGACACCGTTTTCAGGATGTCTTCAAATAAAAGGTTCTTTTTCATTGTGCGTTACCCTTTGCGGCTTCTTCGAGAAGCTTGCCGATGGCGTCAATGAGCGCCTGTCTGTCGGTTTCGTTCAGCTGTTCAAGGAGGTATGAAAGATCTTTGATTATTGTGGTATCGCCTTCGTCTTCAAGCAAATCAGAATAGTCTTTGAGAGCGGTGAAGGGATAGTCATCTGTGCTGAGAATAGCATAGGTGTTCGAGTTTACGGAAACAGCAAGTGTATCAAGGGTCTTGAGGAAGGTGAAGAGATCAAGATTTGCTGCCTGTGCATCTGCATAGATCTGCGCAACTGCTTTTTCTGTATCAGCCTTGATCTGCGCAGCTTCGTTTGTGCCCTTGGCAATTATTTCCTCAGCTTTGACTTCAGCTTCGTTTGTAATGCGGCTTGCTTCCTTTTCAGCTTTTGCAAGAATGGTATCAATGTCTGTTTGTCTGTCCTGGCGCATCTGATCGAATACGCTCTGAAGGTTGATATCGGGCAGACTCAGACGAAGGATGCTGACATCGATGATAGAAATGCCATAGTTCTTTTCGCAGTTTTCCTTGACCTTTTCAAAGATTTTCTGCTGAATTTCTTCGGTTTTGATCTTTTCCGTGTCGAGGGATACAAGCTCGGTAAGCTCGTAAGCACCCATTGTGCTCTGTGTCGCACTTCTGATCTGCTGATCGATGTAAACCTCAGTGCTTCCGTAAGCACCGACGCTGTTGTGGAAGAGCAGGGGATCTTCAACCTGCCAGATAACGTAAGAGGAGAGGATTATGTTTCTCTTGTCCTTTGTTACGGTTTCCTGCGCGTTGGATTCAAGATACTGCATTCTGTTTTCATACTGAACAACGTTCTCAAAGGGCCAGGGCAGACGGAAGTAAAGTCCCGATTCGGTGATCTCTGCGCGGGGAGCACCAAAGCGAAGTACTACTGCACAGTTGCCCTCGCGGACTTCAAAGGTGAAGCCGAAATATGCAATTGCGGTGACGAGAATGAGCGCAACAAATACCTTGAGAAAACGCATGCCAAAGCTTGATTTTTCACGAGGCTCGTGCGAGATCGCCATTTTTTCGTTATTTTCTGTTACTTTATTCTTTTTCATATTGATCACCTAAAATTAGTTTTTGATAGAGCCGAGCCAGATGATTCGGGAATCATCAATGTCCGAGCTGACTATAACGATATTTCCGTTGCCGTATGCATTTTTAACGGCGTTAAGGTACTTATAATATCTGTAAGCGTCTGAATAGGATGAGTCTGCGGCAACGCTTGCCATAAACTCGGAAACCTCCGCCTGTGCCGCAGCGATCTTGTTAAGTCTTTCGGCGGTTGCTACAGAAACGGTTTGGCTGTAATTGGTTTCTGCTTCAAGCACGCGTACAGCGGCAAATGCCTCGGCGTACATAATTCGTGTTTGCGCTTCGATCTCCGCGCTTACAAGGCGCTGATAAATATCGGCAATGCCGAGAGGGGGATGAATGCTTTCAAGGACAACGCTGACGATTTCAAGTCCCGTGTTTCGTTCCTTAATCTTTTCCTTCAGATCAACCATAAATGCCGATGCGAATTCATCGCGGTCGGTTGAAAGAAGCGTGTTGAGGTCAGTCACAATGGTCTTGTCAGCGACAAGCTCATATGCGCTTGCCTCGAGCACCGATTCGGGACGTGCGCAGTTGACGAGATAGTCATTAAGGTTGCCGATCTTGTATTCGATGCAAAGGTTGATCGAAACAAGCTCCTCACCTCCGCCAAGCAGAAGCTCGTATTCCTCGCTTCCGTGCGTCTGAGTCCAGACGTTGTCGCCCGAGGTATCGGAGCGGTAGCCGATGGTGATGGTGGATACTGCGTCTGTGTTATATATTACTGTTTTTCCAAACGGCCAAGGCAGAGTCAGGTGCAGACCCGGATCGAGAGGTTCGCTTTGAAGCCTTCCGAAGTTGTAAAGTGCAGCCTGCTGTCCCGCGCCGATCTCAACAAATCCTGTTGAGATCCAGAAAAGGAGAAATGCAAAGACAAGAGAGGGGATGATGAGCTTGCCCATGAGCTTGACGCTCCAAAGGCCGCGCATTGTGATTCCCGTGTTTTCCTCAAGGTAGGAGAGGATTCCCATATCCCTTCCGCTTCCGCCCGAGAAGGGTGTGGGAATGCGGATGTCGGGCGCACTTGCAAGCTCGTGGCGAACGCCCCTTGCCAGATATGAAAGAAGAGTGAAAAGCGATGACCAGTAGAATATGATCGCAACTGCAATGACCACGTACTTCTGAAGCTCGTAAAATCCGAGGAGCTTGATGAACATCGCGGGGATCATAAGTATCAGCGCAAGTCTGGCAAGTGCCAGGATCGAGCGCACGTTGCCGCCAAGAGCAGAGGCATATTCGCCCGCATCCTCGTTGTGAAGCATCCACTTGTCAAGGACTATGAATACAAGGAAGAGCGCGATCAGAAGAACGGCGTAGGCATAATTGATCGTGTAAAGCGAGGTTGCCGCTTTCAGCGAAATAGCAAAGAAATACTGAATTGCGACGAATGCCGCTGCGGCGATGATGATGGAAAGATAGCGAATAAGTTTTTCTCCGTCGATCTTGCCGCATATTTTGCAGAAGAAACTCTTGATCGCCTTGCCGACAGCTCGGAGGATCTTTTTGAATTTCTTTTCCTCTGCGTCTGGCGCGGGTTCCTCTTTTGTAAGTTCGATATTCTTTTCCTTCTTTTTAGTCGGTATCTTTAAAATGAAGAGTGAGAAGTTTACCGCCGAGGGGAGAAGAAGAGTGAGGCCGAGAAGATAAATGGGCAGGTACTTTGTCAGCCTGTATAAGTAAATCATTCCGATGCCGCAAGCTATCGCAACAATAAGCGATATCAGCGGCGGGAGAAGCTTTCGCAATTTGTTATTTTTCATTGGTGCCTCCGGTATAATTGAAGACCTTGTTCAGATCTCTGAAGTTGAATGCGTTGTCATTGGTGGATATTGCGTCAAACTCCGCTTCGCTTCCTTCGTAAAGCAGAAGTGTGAGCGACATACAGTCGGTAAAGTGCGAGGTTTTGAGAGATGTCAGAGTTTTGGGGACGTAAATGATTCTCATACTCTGGCAGTATTCAAAGGTGTTGGAGCCAAGTAGAGTCATACTCTCGCCGAGGTCAACCGATTTGAGCTCATAGCAGTTAAGGAACGCCTGACTTCCAATGTATCTTGCCGTGTCGGGCAGATTCAGCGAACGGAGCTTTTCACATCCCGAAAATGCTTGATCTCCGATATAAACAAGCGAAAGTCCCGGGTCGATATCGGTAAGATTCATACAGAATGAAAGCGCCATATCCGAAATGCTGAGCAGTTCCTTATTTGCCGTGATCGTGTAGACGGTTTCGGAGCCCGCAAACGCTCCGCCAAGGTGACGGACCTTTTCGGGAAGTGCGGGAGTGCGGGACGTTCCGTTGTAGGCAATGAGAACTCCGCCGCCGACGGTCACAAACTCATCGGTCTGTGCGGAAAGCCACGGCGTGTTCTCGAACGCAAACGGAGCGATGCGCCATACGCTTTCAGAAATCTCGACCGAGGTAAGCGCGGTGCAATCGGAAAAGGCATATATTCCGATCGATTCGACTCCGTTTGGTATGCTTACGGATGTGATCGAAGTGTTTTTGAAGAATGCACCTTCGCCGATGGCGGTGACCTTTTTGCCCGCAAGCTCGGCGGGGATCTTTACGTCGCCCGTGACGTCGGCTTCGTTGATAACAACGCTTCCGTCATCAAGAACTGTGAAGGAATATCCGCTTTCAAATCCCATTTCTTCGGTGTGAGTGCGGAGAGTAAAATCAAATGCTTCGGGTGTAAACGCGGCTTCGGTTCCTTTGCAGGAGAAAAGCAACGGCAGAAGCATAAAGAGGATAAGGATATATGCGGTAGCTTTAATTTTCATCATTCTGCCTCCTTGCTTTGTCCGATCAGCACTTCATTGCCTTCGCTGATAGAAACGCTTGCTTTGTCGGCAAATACGATATCGGTGAGCTGATCGCAGGCGTGGAATGCATAGTCACCAATCGTTTTGCAATTTTTGCCGATCTCAACGCTGTAAAGCGCGCGGCAGTTTCTGAAAGCTTCGGCATTTATCGCAGTCACGTTGTCGCCGATCTTGACGGAAGTCAGCGAAGCGCAACCGAGGAAGCAATATTCGGGGATTTCAGCGGTGCAGAGCATTTCCGCAACTGCAAGGCCGTCGCACCCCCAGAAAGCCGATTCGCCGATGAAGGTTACGGCACTCGGAATTCTTATGCGCGAGAGGGCGGTGCATCCGCGAAAAGCCTCGGCTCCGACAGAGGTGAGCGTTTCGGGTATTGCAAGAGAGGGGAGTGATGAGCAGCCCGCGAATGCCTGTGATTCGATAGCGGTGAGCCCCTCCGTGCCGTCGATGCGCGCAAGATTTAAGCAACCCTCAAATGCATTTTCGGGGATAACGCTTACAGAGCCCGAAAGATTGATTCCCGTGAGAGCAAGGCTTCCGCAGCAGAATTCTTTTCCAAGCTTGATGTTCCCCTTTGGAAGCTCAAGGTAGAGAAGAGTATCGTTGTTTGCACATGCGCCCTCGGCAATTTCAACCACGGTCATACCGTTTATCTTTTCGGGAATTATCAGATGCCTTGGCATCTTGTCGATCCCGGTGATCCTGACGGTTGAATTTTCATATTTGTCGTAAACGTAGATATCAAATATCAAACCTTCCTCGACGATCGCATATTCGGTCTCTGAAAAACCGTTGCACGAGGCTAAAATGAAGGTCAGAATGATCGGCACAAGACAGACAAGTGCCAAGCAAAATAGCTTTTTTTGTTTCATTGTTGAGTCCTTTCGCAAAGGAATATATAATTATTCAATTTATAATATCATATTTGGAGCAAAAAGTCAAGAAAAAACAGATAAAAAATAACTCCCGTTCGAAAAAAACGGGAGTTATTGTGGCTTAAATGTCTATGTGCTCAAGCTGATCTTCCGTGTCGATCTTCGGGCGGAACGCCTTGCGCTTGAGGGGATCGTAAAGGAATTTGCGGCATTTGTGAGTTGCGCTAACAACGCCGAATCTGTCGCAGACCATCTTGGTACGGTCGCTCTTGAGGGTTGTGGCGTGCTCGCAGAATTCACAGCATTGCGTGCATTCGTCTTCATCTGCACAGGTGTGCGCGATCTTATCAATGCTGTCGCGTTTTTCAACCGATGCTGCAAGGGCAGCGCGGCGCTTGCGTTCAAGATCCTCTTTAAGGATCTCCTCTGCGCTTTTCTGCGGAATGAAAGAGAGAAAATAAACGATAATGAAAAGTGCAAGGACAGCAAGAGCAAGAATTTCAACACCCGAATCAATTATCACGGAAGGGATGAAGCCAAGCTCTTCGAGGTAAGGAAAAGCATCCTTTACGGAAATTACGTGCATATCATTGCGGAAAAGACCGTTTGAATGAATATAGTCACCAAATGCCCACGCGCTGTAAGTGATGAAAGCGTTAAGGAAGAAAGCAATTATGGAAGCAACCGTATTGACGATGGCACCGCGTCTTTTAAGAATACCTGCGCCGCATATCAAACCGATGAAATTGAGGCAGATGATTCCAAAGCATATTGCCGCAAGGGTGCCGATTCCCGGATATGTACGAAGGCAGGGGAGTAGCGTGGACACAAGCCCTCCCGTATCACCGCATACGACGACTGCAAGCGCAACGTATATCGGTACGATAACAAAAAATCCTATAAGCCTTCGAGCGGAATTTGCACGTCGCAAGCAGACAAAAGTTGCTATTGCTGCGAGCGCGGGAAAGAAAATGGCGAAAACGAGCGTCCATATCGGATAGCTCATAAGTGAAGCTAAACTGAAACTCATAATATATCTCCGTGGCGTTTTTTGTCATTATTACACTTATTATATCAAATCTTGCGCTTTCTGTCAAGAAGTTTGATCAAAGCGAACGCAAAAATAATATTCACCGCCACGGTGAAGGTCTGCGGATAAGAAATAACGGATGAAAAAGCATCTTCGGCGACGCTAATATTTTTTGTGACTGACGGAATTAAGTATGTAATAATCGCAGTCACAGAGGCACAAATAAGCGAGCAAAATATTTTTGATTTGATATACGGAACAAGCGAAAGCTTTTCACCTTCGGTGCGTGTGAGAGAATATATCTGCAAAAATACAGAAAGCCCCGACCATCCGCTCGCCGCGGCGGCAAGTATGAGTGCGAGCCGCGGCTGATCGATCGACGTGCAAGCCGCGCAACCGGAGGTAAGCTCGAAAAATGAAAACATCAGCGCCCGCAGAGGAGAGCTTGTTCCCGCTCCGAAAAGTGATGATATAGTGCCGACAATACAGGTGAAAAAGGTCACAAAAGCACATACCGATATTACTGAAGCCGCGGCTGAGGTTACCGATGATGAAAAAAGAGATAGAGCGTTTTCATTACTCAAAACGGCTTTGGATACTTTGATATTATCCGATTTTCTGCCTTCAGGTCGGAACAGCATTCCATAAAGCAATCCCGAAAAGAGGACGGTGCAGTAAAGCAGTATGCCGACATCCCTGCTCCCAAACATTCCTTCGCCGACGGCAAAAATCACAAACGGTGCTGACGGGAAGTTACAAAACGAGAGCAGATGCTCGCAGTCATTTTTACTTATATCTTCACGCAAATAAAGCGATGCCGCCGCTTTTGCTCCGACGGGAAAGCCGCAGACGATTCCAAGTAAAAGTGCCGAGGCACATTCTCCCGAAATGCCGAAAAGCGCCTTCATCGGTTGCCTCATAAGGCGCGATACGGGGTCGCAAGCTCCCGAGCGAACAAGCAGCTCGGAGATTACCATAAAAGGGAAGAGCGAGGGAACGAGAGTATCGGAGCAGATCCTCATCCCTCGCCTCATCTGTTCGCTTGCAATCTCCGAGTCGAGAAATAGCAGAATGAACAGAAAAATGCACAGGACAGAAATTGCTGTCCCGCTGCCCGAATATTTGCGTACCGATAACATGTAATTGAGCACCCCCAGCCCGCATATTATTTTATAAAAAAGTGTATTCAAATGAAGCGGAGGAAATGATGAAGAAAAGAAAAATACGCCACGAAAGGCCAACGCTCCCCGAGCTTTTATCAAAACTTGCGGATATTCCTGCGGATCTTATCTCGGGGATGAGCCTTGAGATGCGCGGCAGAAACGAATTGCTTCTTTGCGGTTGCCGCGAGATACTCTGCTACTGCCCCGAAAGGATCTCTCTTCTGCAAAGCGGATATTGCGTTTTGATCGAGGGAAGAAGACTTTCAATGTCTTCCTATTCCGACGGCAGAATTAGCATTCGCGGCGAGATCGATCGGATAGATTATTGCGGAGGTGAGGAAAATGAAAAAGAAAAACAGAGGCACGGCTGACAGCTTTCTTTTCGGCAAAGCAAGGCTTGAATGCGCCGAGGATGAACTTATCCTAATGCTCAACGTTTTGCTTTCGATGGGGGAAAGCTATTCAAACATCGTGTCTGCTGACGGCGTAGCTTCGGTTGACATAGCCTATATTTCTGCTCGACGTGCCGTTGCGCTTTGCCGTGCTTCGGGAATCGAATCAAAAGCCGTTCTGCTGTCGGGGTTGCCTTATTATTTTGGGCGGCTCTTGTCACGTCCCGGGATGATTGCGGGAGCTATTGCGGGATTGCTGATACTCTTACTTGGCAACAGCGTTCTCTGGGATGTCCGCGTTGCGCCGAACGAGGCATTTGAAACGGCGGAAGTAAAAGCTCTCCTTGCCGAACACGGAGTCAAACCCGGGGCGTGGCTTTCGCGGATCGACGTCGGCGACATTCAAACGAGAATCGAACGCGATTCGAACAAGATCGCGTGGATGTCGATAAACGTGATCGGCACGGTCGCATACGTCGAGGTGATTCCCGAAGTCAATGATCCTCCGGAAGATGGCAAAGAAGGTGACGGAGCAAACCTCGTTGCAAGTCGCGATGGCGTGATCGTCGGGTACGAGCTGATCGCAGGCGAGCCGACAGTCGAGATCGGTCGGACGGTCAGAAAAGGCGAGCTTATTGCAAGCGGACTTTACGACAGCGAACGCTTCGGATTCCGTGCGACACACGCCAAGGGGAGCGTTTTTGCACGGACAGAGTATCACTTTGAGGTGGAAATCCCATACGATTACACGGTCAGGGAGGCTCAAAACAGCGAAATCAGCGAAATTTCTATAATTTTTTTCTCTTTTCGGCAAAAATTTTTCAAAAAGGGTGGATTTTCGGGTACTAAATATGATAAAATATACTCGGATATTTATATATACTCTTCGGGGGACGCAACGATACCCATCGGACTCTCGGTTACAAGAGTTCCGATATTCACCGAGAGGGCTGCCACGCGCACGCCTGCAGAGGCGGTGGATATAGCATATTTCGAGATCAACCGCATTATACTCGCCTCTATCCCCGGGGCAGAGATACTTTCAAAATCATTCACCGGCGGCGAGAATGCAGACGGCACGGCTTACAGGCTTGAATGTCGAGTCGAGTGCATTGACGATATCGCCGAGACGGTCCCCTTTTACATCAACAGATCCGAGTGAGGAGAACAATATGGAACAAAAAATAGTTAAAATAGGCTCGGCAGAGCTTGCCGCAAAGCTTTACGGTGCATTTGACGCCAACATGAAGCTTGTCGAGGCTGCTTTTGCCGTAACGGTCCATACGCGCCCAGATATTTCGGGTGCCGGTGAGGTCTTTACCGTCAGCGGAAGCACAACGGAAGGTGTCGACGCCGCCGCGCGTGCTATCGAAACTCTGGCGCGAATGGGCGAGAGAAGTGAAACACTCGCCGAGCAAACGGTGCTTTACGTCATCAATATGGTTCGCGACGGTCGCGAGGGCGAGCTTGAGGCATTTGACGAAAACTGCATCTGCGTGACGGCAAAGGGCAAACCGATCAAGCCGAAGACCGTGGGTCAACAGAAATATATCGAGTCGATCCGCAACAATACCATCATCCTCGGCACGGGTCCTGCGGGTACGGGTAAGACCTTCCTTGCGGTTGCGATGGCTGTCAAGGCATTGCGCGACAAAAAGGTCAGCCGTATAATTCTGACCCGCCCCGCAATTGAAGCGGGCGAAAAGCTCGGCTATCTCCCCGGCGATCTGCAAAGCAAGATCGACCCCTATCTCCGTCCGCTTTACGATGCGCTCTTTGAGATGATGGGACCCGAAAACTATCAGCGAAACGTTGAAAAGCAGATAATCGAGGTCGCACCCCTTGCATATATGCGCGGACGCACCCTTGACGATGCTTTCATAATTCTCGACGAGGCGCAGAACGCAACCTTCGAGCAGATGAAGATGTTCTTGACCCGTCTTGGCAACAATTCAAAGGCGGTCGTAACGGGTGACCTTACGCAGACCGACCTCCCCGGCGGTCAGGTCAGCGGACTTTGGTCGGCGGTAAAGATCCTCGACGGAATTGAAGGAATCGCGATCCATCAATTCACCGAGCGCGACGTTGTCCGTCACAAGCTTGTGCAGAAGATAATTCTCGCCTACGACAAGTACGAAAAGGAAAATCAAAACAAAGACAAGGGCGGTCACACCTACCGCCGAAAGAGCTATTGAGGAGGTAGAAAATGCTGACGATTGATTATTCGGTCAGATGCCGAAAGGAAAAGGTCACGGATGAGCTGAAGAAGCTCGTTGCGCGTGCTATTGAAACAACTCTTGAATTCGAGGAGATCGAGGACGACTGCGAGGTTTCCGTCACATTCGTCGGAAACATGGGCATACGCCGATTCAATGCAGAATATCGCGGTATCGACCGCGTGACCGACGTACTTTCCTTCCCGATCGCTGAGGACGGCGATCTCGATGAAGCATTTGACGGCGAAAAGCTCTGCCTTGGCGACATTGTTCTCTCGCTCGAAAGAGCGCGCCAGCAAGCAAACGAATTCGGCCATCCCTTTGAGCGCGAGGTTGCATTCCTTTGCGTTCATTCAACCCTCCACCTTCTCGGCTACGATCACGAAACCGGAGAAGAGGACGAGGCGGATATGCGCTCCCGCCAGCGCGAGATCATGAAGATCATGGGACTTGAGGTGAAATGATGAAAAAGATACTTTCAATTTTTCTTGCACTTGCCTTTATTCTTTGCGCCTTTGCGGGTTGCGGAAAAGAGGAAGAGGATAAGCCGCTTATGAGTCTTGCAACGGTTCTCGACTTTGCGGATATGGCAAGAGAGCTCCAGCTCAGTCAGTTTTCAAAGTTTGAAAATGTTATGCTTGGTTCGTCCGAACTGCCCATCTTTTATTTCCCGCTTCGCGAGATCGATTTCGCATTCACGATAGGAATGGATGAAGAGGGAACCATTGAGAGCATGATGCTTTCGCATGTATCGGGCGAGGAGATATACTTATTCCATAAAAACCCGGGCAGACTTGACCCGAACGCAACACAGTACACGGAAGATGCAAAATCTTATGACCTGCAGAAATTTATAGATGAAATGACGGAGAAATAAAATGAAAAGAACAGTATTTATCTCGATAGTCGGCAGACCCAACGTCGGCAAATCCACCATCATGAACCGCATACTCGGCGAAAAGATCGCCATAGTTTCAAATAAGCCGCAGACGACCCGAAACTGCATCCGCGGAATTCTCACCGAGGGCGAGGATCAGTTCGTGTTCTTCGACACCCCCGGTATTCACCGCCCGCAGAACCGCCTTGGCGACTATATGGTCACCGCGGCAAAGTCGGGTATGCAGCAGGGTGACGTGGTTATGCTCGTCGTTGACGTAAACAAGCCCGTTTCAAAGACCGAGCTTGAGATCATTGAATACCTCAAGAGAGAGGGAGTTCCTTCGGTTCTGGTTCTTAACAAGATCGATACCGTTCGCCGCGAGCAGATCGCGGAAAAGATCGCGGCTTATGCTTCAAAGCACGAGTTCGACGCAGTCGTTCCCGTTTCCGCAAAGTCGGGCAAGCACGTTGACGAGGTTATGGACGAGCTTTCTAAATTCCTTCACGAAAGCGAGTGGTTCTTCCCCGAGGATGCCGCGACCGATCAGCCTATGCGCCAGTACGTTTCCGAGATTATCCGCGAAAAACTTCTTCGTGCGCTTGACAGAGAAGTCCCCCACGGTATCGCCGTAGTCATCGAGGAATACCGTGACACGGGCAATCTCACCAAGATCCGCGCAGAGATCATTTGCGAAAAGCAGTCGCATAAGCAGATCATTATCGGCAAGGGCGGAGAGGTGCTCAAGAAGGTCGGTATGTATTCGCGTGAGGAGCTTGAAAAGGTTACGGGCTCGAAGATCTTCCTTGATCTTTGGGTAAGAGTCAAGGAAAATTGGCGCGAGCGCGAAGGACTTGTTTCGAACTTCGGCTATAACAAAAAGGACATTGATCAGTAAGCCGATATGGCAACCTATGATATTTCAACCGATGCGCTTGTCATCCGCGCCGTGCCGCAAGGTGATCACGACCGTCTTTTGACGCTTCTTTGTCCCGATGAGGGGAGGATAACCGTCATTGCAAAGGGTGCAAGATCGCTTCGCAATAAGCTGATGTCGCCTTGCCGCGCCTTTGTGTGGGGCAACTTTGAGCTTCATTTCAAAGGCGATATGGCTTGGGTTCGCGATGCGTCGGTCATAAAATCCTTCACCGCGCTTGAGCAGGATATTGAGCTGATGTATCTTGCCCAATATATCTCGGACGTCTGCTGTGAGCTTTCGGGTCAGGGTGAGCCCGCGGGCGAGCTTTTGCCGCTTGCGCTGAATACTTTTCACGCACTTTGTTCGGAAAAATATGACCGCGCGCTTGTAAAAGCGGCATTCGAGCTTCGTGCGGCGGCAATTTCGGGTTATCTGCCCGAGCTTACCGAATGCATAAGGTGCGAAAAGACAGAAGCTCCCGCCTTTTACCTTGACGTTATGGGCGGCGGTATAGTCTGCTCTGATTGCATAGCATCCGCGCCCGAAATACCCGAGGCGGAGATACCCGTTGATGCTTACGGCACCCGTTCGATAATTATACCGATAACTGCGGGAGTTCTTGCGGCGATGCGATACGTTGTCGGCGCGCCGCTTAAAAGACTGCTCTCCTTCGGCATCACGTCCGAAGTTGATAAAAAAACATTTTGCCGCGCGTCGGAGACCTATATTCTCAACCATCTTGAGCGTGGCTTTGCATCGCTCAGGCTTTATCACGAATTGAGCGAATAATTTTGAGGAATTAACAGTTATGATGTACCTACCCGAAAAAAGTATAAAATTACTTGAATTTGATAAGATCAGGCAGATGCTTTGCGACTGTGCACGCACCGAGGGTGCGCGCGCCGCGGCACTTGAGCTTATGCCCGAATCCGATCTCGTCCGCGTGCTCAATATGCAAAGGCGGACGACCGACGCAAAAAGACTTGCGGCAGAGAAGGGGCAGCCCGCCTTTGGCGGAGTCAAGGATATAACTCCCCATTGTGAGCGCGCCGAAAAGGGCGCGATGCTGACACAGCGCGAGCTGCTTGACGTTGCCGACATCCTCCGCACAAGCCGTGTGCTTCTCGATTACAGCCGCACCAACCGCCGTTTCGAGACAGTGCTTGACGAGGTCTTCGAGCGTCTTCTCCCCGATAAAAAGCTCGAGGATAAGATCAGAACCGCTATCATAAGCGAGGAAACGATGGCTGACGAAGCCTCGCCCGAGCTTTACAACATCCGCCGCAAGATCCGCGTGACCACCGCAAAGGTGCGCGATATTCTTGCAAAATACACCACGGGCGCATACTCGAAGAGCCTGCAGGAGAATATCGTTACCATTCGTAACGGCAGATTTGTTGTTCCCGTAAAGGCTGAATGCAAGAACGATATCAAGGGTCTTGTACACGATGCTTCCGCGACAGGCGCAACTCTCTTTATCGAGCCTCTCGCCGTTGTTGACGCAAACAACGAGATCCGAGAGCTTGAGGCAAAGGAAAAGCACGAGATCGAGCGCATCCTTTACGATTTCTCCTCCGAGGTCGCGGCTATTTCGGATAAGATCCGCTATAACGGAGCGAATATCGACGAGCTTGCTTTCGTATTTGCCTGTGCGGAGCTTTCCTTCCAGATGAACGGCTCACAGCCGAAGCTTTCCTCGGATAACAGAAGAACCGAGCTTCGCCGTGCACGCCATCCTCTTATTCCTAAAGAAAAGGTCGTGCCCGTAAATATCCGCCTTGGCGGTGATTTCGATACTCTCGTCATCACGGGTCCCAACACCGGCGGTAAGACGGTAACTCTCAAAACTCTCGGACTTTTTGCGCTGATGGCACAGTCGGGACTTCACATTCCCTGCGACGATAATTCAACCGTGCCGATCTACGGCAGAGTTCTTGTTGACCTTGGTGATGAGCAGAGCATTGAGCAGTCGCTTTCGACCTTCTCCTCGCATATGGTCAATATCGTTTCGATCGTTGATGATCTCCGCGATGACGCGCTCGTTCTCTTCGACGAGCTTGGTGTCGGAACCGATCCCATCGAGGGTGCGGCGCTTGCGATAGCAGTTATAAGCGAGGTTCGCGCGGCGGGAGCTATTTGCGCCGCAACAACTCACTATGCCGAGCTTAAGGCTTATGCGCTCAACACCCCCGGTGTCAAAAACGCATCTTGTGAATTTGATATAGAAACTCTCCGTCCGACCTATAAGCTCACCATCGGTACCCCCGGACGCTCGAACGCGCTTGCGATCTCCGAAAGACTTGGTCTTCCAAAGCACATCATCGACCGCGCACTTGCGGAGGTAAGCTCGGATGACAGACGCTTCGAGGACGTTATCGATAAGCTCGAAGCGGCTCGCATAGATGCCGAAAAGTACCGCGAGGAAGCCGAAAATATGCGCCGTGAGTACGAAAAATTCAAGACCGAGGCAGAGGCAAAGATCAAGGAAAAGATCTCGGCTGCCGAAAAAGAGGTCGAGCGTGCGCAGAAAAAAGCTGCAGAAATGGTCGAGGGCGCACGAATTTCCTCCGAATATGTCTTCTCTCAGCTTGATAAGGTCCGTAAGGCGCGCGACAGCGAACGCCTCGGCGAGGAGCTTGACGCCGCCCGCAAGAAGGTTCGAGAGCATATGAAGGCAAACGAGGAGAAGTACAATCCCGTTGATGAAAATATTGACGAGGAATACGTTCTTCCCCGTCCGCTCAAGAAGGGCGACGCCGTTTATCTTATGAATATCAGTCAGGAAGGCGTTGTGCTTTCCGATCCCGACAGAAGCGGAAACGTCAATGTTCAGATCGGTCCCGTTAGAACCAAAACAAAGGTCAAGAACCTCAAACTGATGGATGACGTTGTCACCGTCACCGATTCGCAGGGCAACAAGAAAACGGCAAAGGAATTTGCCAAGACCAGCGTCAGCCGCGCCTGCTCGGATGAGATCGACCTTCGCGGAATGACGGGCGACGAGGCTTGGTACGAGGTTGACAGATACCTTGACGACGTTCAAATGGCGGGGCTTCGCACCTGCCGACTCATTCACGGTAAGGGCACCGGCGCACTCCGCGCAGCTCTTTGGGATAAGCTCCGCCACGAAAGCCGAATTGCTAATTTCCGTATCGGTCAGTACGGTGAAGGCGACGGCGGCGTTACTGTTGTTGAAATGAAATAAGAGCACTTGTAAAACTGCGTTTACAATCAGCTAAATAAAATAATTTTTCGGAGGAAATATAAAATGTCCGACAGCAAAATAAAAATGTTAGGTATAGACATCGGCGGCGGCAGCGGTCGAGGTCTTATCGGCTCTTTCGACGGAGAAAAAATGTCGATCGAGGAAATCTGCAGATTTGAAAATAAACCTATATATAAGGGAGATATGCTCGTCTGGGATGCCCCGATGCTCCGCCGTGAGATTGAGAATGCGACCCGCCTCGGCGCTTCGATGGGCGCGCAGAGTGTTGGTATCGACACTTGGGGCGTTGACTACGGTCTGGTCGATAAGAAGGGCGAGCTTGTTTGCGACCCTTACAGCAACCGCGACCTTCGCACGAGAAATATCGGCGAGTATTTTTCGCAGTTTATGCCGCTTTCCCGACTTTACGAGATCACGGGTATTCAGTACCTTGAATTCAATACCGTTCTTCAGCTTGCGGCTGAGAAGAAGTTCACTCCCGAAAGACTCGAGAAGACGGATAAGATCCTTTTTCTGCCCGACCTTTTCGGATATTTCCTTTCGGGCGAGCAGGTAAGTGAATACACCGTGGCATCCACGGGCGCGATAGTTGATGCTTACACTCGTGATTTCTCTCCAGAGATCCTTTCTGCTCTGGGTATTTCAAAGAACAAGTTTGCCCCCATCGTTGATCCCGGACAGATCATCGGTAAGGTCAAACCCGAGTTTGCATCCGATATGAAGCTCATCACCGTTCCCTCGCACGATACTGCAAGCGCGGTGTTCGCAACTCCCGCCGAGAGCGATGATTTCATTTACATAAGCTCGGGCACTTGGTCGCTGATGGGTTGCGAGCTCAAGGCTCCTCTCATTTGTGCGGAGGGCGAAAAGCGCAACTACACAAACGAGGGCGGTGCTTGCGGTACTATCCGTTACCTCAAGAACCACGTCGGACTTTGGCTCGTTCAGGAATGCCGCCGCGCTTGGAAGGCGGAGGGCAAGAACGTAACCTATGACAGCATGACCGAGGCGGCTATGAACGCCAAGCCTTTCGTATCCTTTATTAACGTCAACGATCCCGTATTTATGCCCCCCGGTGATATGCCCGCGCGCATCGCGGAATACTGTCGAAAGACGGGTCAGCACGTTCCCGAAAGTATCGGCGAGATCATTCGCACGATCTTCGACAGCCTTGCTCTTTGTTACAGATATACAGTCGAAGATATCGCTTGTCTGACGGGCAAGAAGCCGAATTCGATCAACATCGTTGGCGGTGGATCTAAAGATCCTCTCCTTTCGCAGATCACGGCGGACGTCTGCGGTCTGCCCGTAGTTGCGGGACCCGCAGAGGCAACCACTCTCGGTAACCTCCTCGTTCAGGCAATGGCGCACGGACTTGTTTCGGGCATCTCCGAAGCTCGTGAGCTCGTCCGCAAGTCCTTCCCCGTGAAGACATACCTCCCGCGCGGCAACAAGAGCGATTACGATTCATATCTTGATTATTATCTCCGTCTTATCGACAGAAAGTAAGGAACAATTATGTTTGATAATTTTATACTCAGTATCAATACCGTGATGCCCGTATTGGTGCTTACTCTGCTCGGTATGCTACTCAAGAAGATAAAGCTTCTCCCCGACAGCTTTTATTCGGGTGCGGACAAATTTGTATTTGATATTGCGCTCCCCGCGCTGATCTTTGTTCAGATCGTTGGCGCTGATCTTTCGGGCGGCGGTAACTTTATGAGATTGCCGCTGTTTACCTCGCTGATGCTTGTCTTCACTTGCACGTTTTTCTCCGTGGTAACACATTTTACCGTCAAGGATCCCGCGCGCGTCGGTGCATCGGTGCAGGGAATGTTCCGTTCGAATTCTTCCATCCTTGGCGTTGTATTCATTACTAATATCTATGCGGGTCTTCCCGAATCCGATTCTGCACTCGCGGGATATGCGATCACGATGCCCTTTGTTATACTTATGTATAACGTCCTTTCGGTTATCGTCCTCACAGTCTTTATGCCCACAGAGGACGGAGAAGAGAAGAAAAAGATCAATATCGGAAAGATCTTGCTCAACACGATCAAAAATCCTCTCATTATCGCGGTTCTGCTCGGTCTTCCCTTTATGCTTTTCGGATGGGAGCTTCCCACCATAGTAAATTCTTCGGTGAACTACCTTGCCAACTCGGCAACTGCACTTGCGCTTATAAGCCTTGGCGCGGGATTCTCTTTCAAAACGCTCAAGGGTAACATTACGCTTGCCACTGTTACTTCAATCATCAAAACAGTCATCCATCCCATAATGGGTGTTGCAGCGGCGTATCTTTTCGGCTTCAGAGGCAATGAATTGCTCATCACATTTATCGTGTTTGGAACTCCCTCCGCAGTCAGCAGCTATATAATGGCAAAGAATATGAAAAGCGACTATGAGCTTGCGGGGCAGATACTCTTGCTTTCAACACTTTTCTGCATCGTGACCATATTTATCGGCGTATTTTTGATGAGCACGATAGGTTGGGTTTAAAAAATCAAAAAAATTATCGAAAATCGTAAAAAAATATCAAAAAGGGTTTGCAAGTTAGATAAAAGTGTGGTATAATAGAGTATCAACTAAATAAACAACCCCAAAAGGAGTCAAAATGAAGGAAGAAGTATTCGGTAAGCTTGGCATAGTTGCCATGAAGGGATGCGAGGAATTCGCAAATCGCGTAGACAATTATCTCAGAGAACGCCGTGGAACAAACGAATCCTATCTTATAGAGGTAGAATGCCCCCGTTTCGGTTCGGGCGAGGCCAAGGGCCTTCTTAAACAGTCTGTCAGAGGACTTGACATTATGATCATCTGTGACCCCTTTAACTACGGTGTTACATATAAAATGAGAGGCACGGACATCCCCATGACGCCCGACGAGCATTTCGCAGACCTTAAGCGAATCGTTGGCGCAATTGAGGGTAAGGCGCGCCGTATCTCGGTTATTATGCCCATGCTTTATGAGGGCAGACAGCACAAGAGAACTAACCGTGAGTCGCTTGACTGCGCTATGATGCTCCGTGAGCTTGAGTTCTACGGTGTAAAGAACTTTATCACCTTTGACGCGCACGACGACCGCGTTCAGAACGCAGTTCCGCTTATCGGATTTGACAACTACCGCCCCACATACCAGATGGTAAAGGCTCTTGTCAAGGCAGTTCCCGATATCTCCTTTGATAAGGAACAGCTCATCATCATCTCTCCCGACGAGGGTGCAATGGGCAGATGTATGTTCTTCTCCTCTGTTGCAGGACTTGATGTTGGTATGTTCTACAAGCGCCGCGACTATTCCCGCATCGTAAACGGTAAGAACCCCATCGTTGCGCACGAATACCTCGGTCAGGATCTCACCGGCAAGGACGTTATCATCGTTGACGATATGATCTCCTCGGGTGACTCCCTCTTTGACGTTGCAAAGCAGATCAAGAAGCGCGGAGCAAAGAGAATCTTCAACTTTGCTACCTTCGGTCTCTTCACCAACGGTCTTGAGGGCTTTGATAAGGCTTACGAGGACGGTATCATCGATAAGATCTTCACCACCAACCTCATCTACAACGATCCCGAGCTTGCAAACAAGCCTTGGTACGTTGAGGTAAGTATGTGCAAGTACGTTTCCTACATCATCGATACCCTTAACCACGATGAGTCGATCAGCCTCATTCTTGACCCCGTCAAGAAGATCCACGCTCTTATCGACAAGCACAACGCAGAGCTTGGCGGTCAGCTTAAGATCGATTTCTGATCATAAAGATAAAACAGAGTCACGCTTGTGGCTCTGTTTTTTATTAAAAGAATAATGTTGTTCATTACGAATTCATAAATATGGGATATAATTAAATATCAATAAAATATAAAGGAAATTAAGATATGAGCAATAAAAATGAAAATGCATCCTGCCCGATGAAGAAGACTTCCATCGGCGGTCAGGCTCTGCTTGAAGGCATAATGATGCGCGGCCCGAAAAAAAGCGCAATGGCGGTAAGAAAGCCCGATGGCGAGATGGTCATCGAGGTCAGCGACCTCAAGAGCGCGGACCGCAAGGGATTTCTCAAGTGGCCGATAGTTCGCGGCGTGGTCGGATTTGTCGATTCAATGGTAGTCGGCTATTCCGCAATGATGCGTTCTGCGGAGCTTGCAGGACTTGACGAGGCTATTGAAGAGGAAGAAAGAGAAAAGGCTGCCAAAAAAGCGGCAAAAGAACAGGCAAAAAAGGCAAAGAAGCTCGGCATCACCGTCGAGGAGCTTGCGGAGCGTGAATCCGCAGAAAAGCCCGCTGAGGCAGAGGTAAAGGAAGAACTCCCCGCAGAGGAGCCCGCTCCCGCACCCAAGGAAGAGAAGAAGGACAACTCGGGTATGATGACGGGAATTATGGCAGTTGCACTTGTTCTCGGCCTTGGACTTGCAATGCTTCTTTTCAAGGTGCTTCCCGAGTCTATCTATGAATTGCTTACGTGGGCATTCCCTTCGCTTGAAGGAGAGGGCTATTGGTTCAATCTCATCCGCGCGGCAATCACGGGCGTGGTAAAGATCGCAATAATGGTCGCATATATGGCGGCTGTCGCGCTTATGAAGGATATCAAGCGCACCTTTATGTACCACGGTGCAGAGCATAAGACAATTTTCTGCTACGAGCAGGGACTTGAGCTCACCGTTGAAAACGTCCGCCGTCAGTCGAGATTCCATCCCCGCTGCGGTACATCCTTCCTCATTCTGATGCTTCTCGTTTCGATCGTTGTCAATATGTTCATTCCCGCAACGATCGTTGACCATAAGATACTCAACATCGTTGCCAGAACCGGTATCGGTCTTCTCACCCTCCCCTTTATTATGGGTATCGGCTACGAGCTTATCCGCTTTGCGGGCAGACACGATAACCTCTTTACAAGAATAATCTCCGCCCCCGGTGTGTGGCTTCAGCACATCACAACCAAGGAGCCTGACGATTCAATGATCGAGTGCGCCATCGCCGCCGTTAAGGAAGTTATTCCCGAGGACGGAAGCGACAATTGGTAAACCAAAGTGAAAAGTGTAAAGTGTAAAGTGAAAAGTTATGGAAGCTTTTTTTCGCTTTGCTCAAAAAGCAATTAATAATAATTTCCGAACACAGTGAGGAAATTTTCCTTAACTTTACACTTATCACTTTTCACTTTACACCTCCAAAGGACGAGCGTCTATGTTACAAAAAACTGTAAAACGAGTCTTCACCCGAATTCCCACGCTTATGACGCGCAGGCTGACCTTGCGTGCGATGAAGCCGATCGACTCATACGATATGTTTGAATACGCGCACCGTGCGGACGTTACGCGCTATCTGACCTGGCAGCCGCATCCCTCGCGAGAATACACAAAGGATTATCTCGAGTTTATCGGAAAATGTTATCGAAACGGTGAATTTTTCGATTGGGCGCTTATCTGGTGCGCCGACGGGGAATATCGCGAAAAGATGATCGGTACTTGCGGATTCACTCGATTCGATTACGATAACAATGCCGCAGAGGTTGGTTACGTCATCAATCCCGAATACCGCGGCAGAGGTGTCGCACCCGAAGCTCTCGCGCGTGTGCTTGAATTTGGATTTACCGAGCTGAAGCTCAATCGCATCGAAGCAAGATATATCGTTGGCAACGAGGTCTCGCGCCGAGTGATGGAAAAGGTCGGCATGAAATTCGAAGGCGTCCGCCGTCAGTCGCTTCTTAATCGCGGTGAGTACGTTGATGTTGGCTACTGTTCGATACTTGCGAGTGAATACTTCTCATAAATTATGTCAAAAATCCTCCTGTACCCCAAAACAGGAGGATTTTTTAAATGAACGTAACAACAGTTCCCGCACCTACACCCCTCAAAGACAGACTTGAGGGCACCAAAACACAGGAGAATCTCCATACCGCGCTTTCGGGCGAGTCGCAGGCTCATCTTCGCTACACATGGTTTGCCAGCAAGGCAAGAAAGGACGGCTTTGAGAAGGTTGCTCGAATTTTTGAGGAGACCGCAAGAAATGAAGCCGAGCACGCAGAGATCTGGTTTACTCTTCTCGGAGGTATGGAGGAGAGCGAAAAGAACCTCGAGGTAGCCGCAAACGGTGAGCATTTCGAATGGGATAAGATGTACCGCGAGTTTGCCGAAACCGCAAAGGAAGAGGGCTTTGACGAAATTGCGGGCAGATTTGAGCGCGTAGCCGCGATCGAGCGCCGTCACGAGGAAAGATACCTCAAGTATCAGAAGCAGCTCGCCGACGGTAACGCCTTCGTCAAGACTGCCGAGGATGGCAACACGCCGTGGATCTGCCTTGCCTGCGGTCAGCTTATAGCCGATGAAAACGCCCCCGAGCATTGTCCCACCTGCGGGCATCCGAGAGCATATTTTGCAAGGTTTTCTGAGTAAAAATAACGGTCAGCCGCTTGGCTGACCGTTATTTTTATGAAATTATTACTTTCTCGCCTTATTAAGAATAAGGTTAACGATGATACCGAGAATGAGAGCGCAAGCAATAGCGGTGATGGTTACCTTGCCAATAGCCATTGCCATACCGCCGATACCGGTGATAAGGATGACCGAAGCGGTGAAGAGGTTTGCGTTCTGCTCAAGGTCGATCTTCTGGATCATCTTGAGACCCGAAACTGCGATGAAGCCGTAAAGAGTGATACATACGCCGCCCATTACGCATCCGGGAATCGAATCAAGGAATGCAACGAAGGGGGAGATGAAGGAAACGATCATAGACATCACAGCGGTTACGGTGATGGTGATGACCGATGCGTTTCTTGTGATAGCAACACAGCCTACAGAGTCGCCGTATGTGGTGTTGGGACAGCCGCCGAAAATGGAGCCTACAAAGGAACCTACGCCGTCACCGAGAAGCGTTCTGTGAAGACCGGGCTCTTCAAGAAGGTCGGATTCGATGATGGAAGAAAGGTTCTTGTGGTCTGCAATGTGCTCCGCAAATACTACGAAAGCAACGGGAACGTAAGCAACGATAACGGTTGCGAGGAAGGAGAGGTTGAACTCACCCGTGCCCTTAAGAGCGGTGAGGAAGGTGAATTCGGGAATTGCAACGAATGTGGAAAGACCAACACCGTCTGCAACAAGTGCCTTGAAGGGAGCAAAATCAACGATCTGGATAGCCGCGTTATCGGTTGCGATGCCGATAAGGGTGAATACAAGACCTACTGCATAGCCGGAAAGGATACCGATGATGAAGGGAATGAGCTTGACCATCTTCTTACCGTAGGTCGAGCAGATGATTACAACGAGCATAGTAACGATGGCGCAAATGAAGGATACCCAAAGAGTGGGGGACATAATGAATGCGCCGTTGCCGTCCTGAGGACCGTAAGAGAATACGTCCTTAACCGCCGCGCCCGCGAGGGAAAGACCGATGAGGGCAACCGTGGGGCCGATAACAACGGGAGGCATGAGAGCGTTGATCCACTTGACACCCGCAAATTTTACTATGATAGCTATGATTACGTAAACAAGTGCCGCAGCAGCCGCACCGATCAGAAGACCGAGGAAGCCGAGCTGCATCGAGGTCGCACCTGCGAAAGCTGCGAGCATTGAGGGGATGAATGCGAAGGAAGAACCGAGGACTACGGGGCTCTTGAACTTGGTGAAGAGCTGATAGATGATGGTGCCCGCACCTGCTCCGAAGAGAGCAGCGGAAGCGGTCATACCGTTTCCGACGATTGCGGGAACGGCGATGGTTGCCGCCATAATGGCGAGAAGCTGCTGGATCGCGAAGACGATAAGCTGACCGAATTTCGGCTTATCTTTGACATTGTAGATGAGTTGCATGCGAAATCCTCCTAAAATTTCCGAAGCTTTTGGCGTGCGCTTCGGGTTCTTCATATATAATATCATATTTTTCGACAAAAGTAAAGTAAATTTGGAAATTATTTTTTCATATTTTGTTGATTTTTTGTACCGTTAATATATTTACATATTTCTTTGTTGATTTTTGACAACTGCTATTGCAAATCTTTCGGAAAAGTGATATAATTAATTTGATTTATCTAAAAAAGGAATAAAACAAATGATAAATAAGGTTTATACTATACGCGAATTTATTGAGGCTCTTGATAATTCGGGCTTGCTGATGGGCACAGATATGCCGGATTCCTATGCGGAGACCGAGGTGACCAATCTCACCTTTGATTCGAGAAAGGTAACTCCCGGCACGCTTTTTATCGCAAAGGGCGTTCATTTTAAAGAAGAATATCTCTTTTCTGCGATAGATAAAGGCGCGGTGGCTTATATCAGCGACAGAATTATTGCGGGCAGAGAAAAGTATATTGCCGTCAGCGACATCCGCACGGCTATGGCGCTCATCTCAAGAATGTTCTATTGCGATCCGCAAACCGATCTTACCACTTTCGCTGTGACGGGAACAAAGGGTAAGACAACGACTTCTTACTACCTTAAAGAAATTCTCGATACATATGCGGCGGATACCGGCACGCGCGAGTGCGGTTTTATGTCGACGATAGATACTTACGACGGTATCGAACGCTTTGAATCGACCAATACCACTCCCGAATCCCCCGATGTGTGGCGTCATTTCTCAAATGCCGTGAAGTCGGGAATCGAGAATTATGTTGTGGAGGTTTCGGCACAGGCTCTCAAATATCAGAGAGTTGAATGGGTGACCTTCAACGTTGCGGGCTTTACCAATATCGACAACGACCACATAAGCGACGTCGAGCACCCTACTTTTGAGGATTATTTCTATTCAAAGCTCAAGCTCTTCGACAATTGCCGAATCGCTTGCGTCAATACCGATGACCCCAAGTGTGACATTATGCTTGATTACATCGGCGGCAGAGTTCCCGTTATCACTTTCGGCTCGCACGAAAGCGATACGATTTACTGCAAATCTATCGAAACTCTCGCTGACGGTATTTATTTTGAGGTCGTCACTCCCCTTTGGGAAAGAAGAATGAAGATCACGATGCCGGGTGAGTTCAACGTAAAGAACGCGCTTTGTGCTATCGCAATGACCTACGCGGTCGGAATTCCGCCCGAGGCTATGGAGAAAGCACTTGCCGTTGCGCGCACCGCGGGCAGAATGCAGGTGTTCAAGAGCGAGGACGAGAAGGTCATCGTCATCGTCGACTACGCTCATAACAAGAACAGCTTCGAAACTCTTTGCGAATACGTTTGCCGCACGTATCCCGACAGAAAGAAGATCGCGTGCTTCGGTCTTCACGGTTCAAAATCTCAGAACAGACGTGAAGAGGTCGGCAAGATCGTCGGCGGATGCTGTGACTATGCTGTTATCTGCGAGAAGGATCCCGCGGACGAACCTTTTGAGAAGATCGCTCGTGAGATAACCGTTCATCTTGAGGCTCTCGGATGCCCCTTCGACGTTGAGGAGCTCCGCGGTGATGCCATTCGCCGTGCCGTATTTGCCGGCATCGGTGACAGCGTCATTATGTTTGCCGGAAGAGGTGCGGAAACGCACATGATCCGCCACGGAGGAGTGTATCATTACCCCTCGGATATCGAATCCACCATCAAGGCACTTGGCGAGTATGATGCAGCCGTGGCTGCAAAAAAAGCATCGGTATAAGCCGAATTGTAGTCTGTTTTCCACAATGATTTGAATTTTTTGCAAGAAAACTTTCAAAATGTTGCAAAAAAGGGTGGAATTGCACTTGACAAACCGATTAAAATAGTTTATAATACCTTCATAGTCTGCGCGAAAGAAAGAGGAGACATATATGAAACGCAACCTTATCGCAATGATTGAGGAAGGTATGCCTACCTTCTCAAAAGGACAAAAAAGAATTGCCGGTTATATACTTGAGCACTATGATAAAGCAGCGTATATGACTGCTTCAAAAATGGGCGCACTTGTCGGAGTTTCTGAGTCAACCGTTGTAAGATTTGCCATCGAGCTCGGATTCGAGGGTTACCCCGAAATGCAAAAGTCGCTTCAGGAGCTTATCAGAATGAAGCTGACCTCGGTTCAGCGAGTTGAGGTTACGAATTCTCTCATCGGAGAGGGCGATGTTCTCGAAAAGATACTTGTTTCGGATGCTGAAAAGATACGCAGAACTCTTGAGGAGATCGATCACGATGCTTTTGAAGCAGCGGTCGATAAGATCGTTGCTGCTGAAAAGATATACATTATAGGCGTTCGTTCGTCATCGTCACTTGCCGGATTCTTGAATTTTAATTTCCGAATGATGTTTGACAACGTCAAGTTCGTTCAGACAACGTCGGGCAGTGAGATGTTTGAGCAGATCATGTCTATAAATGAAAATGACGTTATGATCGCCATCAGCTTCCCGAGATATTCAAAGAGGATCGTCAACGCAGTTGAATATGCTCACAATGCGGGGGCGGACGTTATATCACTGACAGACAGCCATCAGTCACCGATAGCGGGATTGGCGGATCAGCTGCTTTTGGCAAGAAGTGATCTGGTTTCCTTCGTCGATTCGCTCGTTGCTCCGCTTTCGATCATCAATGCCATTATCGTTGCGGTATCGCGCAAGAAGATGGACGACATCAGAGTTCGCTTTGATAAGCTTGAAAAAATCTGGGATGAATACGAGGTCTACGACAAGGCGCACGAATAATGCGGAGTCGTAAAATTTGGTATGAATAATTCTGCAATTACTACCGATAATATTCGCGTAGCCGTAATAGGCGGCGGCGCTGCCGGAATGGCAGCCGCCGCCTTTGCCGCGTATGCGGGTGCATCGGTCACACTTTATGAAAAAAACGGCCCCGGCAAAATGGGCTGGAAGCTTGCCATCACGGGCAAGGGAAGATGCAACGTCACAAACGATTGCACACGTGATGAATTTCTTGAAAATATTCCGCGCAATCCGCGTTTTCTGTATGCCGCATACTCGGCATTTCCGCCGAGCCGTGTTATGGAGCATTTCGAATACCTCGGCGTTCCGCTCAAGGTCGAGAGAGGAAGACGTGTTTTCCCCGAGTCGGATAAGGCTAGGCATATAGTCGATGCCCTTGTGCGCGATCTTGAGTATTCGGGCGTATCCGTAGTCGGCGGTGCGGTCAAGAGTATTACAAAGGAAAACGGCGTTTTCACCGTTCATATGACACACGCCGAAAAGCCGCGAGATTTTGACCGCGTCATTCTTGCGACCGGCGGAGTTTCCTATCCAAGAACGGGTTCGACCGGCGACGGTCACCGTTTTGCCGAATCATTCGGGCATCATCCGACAGCACTGACGGCTTCGCTCGTTCCGCTCGTTTGCCCCGGCAAGCTCTGCCCCTCAATGCAGGGACTTTCGCTGAAGAATACCGCACTTACTATCGTTGAGAGGGCAAGCGGCAAAAAGGTCTACGATGATTTCGGTGAGATAATGTTTACTCATTTCGGACTGACGGGACCGATGGCGCTTTCCGCCTCGGCTCGACTTGAAAAGGTCACTCCCGATAAGTATGACGCCCTACTCGATCTGAAACCCGCGCTTGACGAGGCAACTCTCGATGCGCGTCTGCTTTCGGATTTCTCGAAATACAAAAACCGCGATCTCGCAAATGCGCTCGGCGACCTTTTGCCGAGCAAGATGATTTTGCCCTTTATTGAAATGACGGGCATTCCGCACGACACCAAGGTGCATTCGGTCACCAAGGAGATGCGCAGAAAGATGGTTGCGACCTTCAAAGCCTTTCGCGTGCCGATCTCGGGTCTGCGCCCGATCGACGAGGCTATCATCACTCGCGGCGGTATTCCGACCGATGAGATCGACCCGAGAACCATGCAGTCAAAGATCTGCGATGGGCTTTATTTTGCAGGCGAGATCATTGACGTGGACGGTTACACGGGCGGTTATAATTTGCAGATCGCTTGGTCGACTGCATTCCTTGCGGGAAACGCCGTTGCTAAATGATCTTGTTATCGGCTTGTTTAGCTCGGAATAGTTAAATATTTTGTAAACAAACGAAAATATGTGAAACTTTTTATGATTTTTGGAGTCTTATATTATGATGGACAAAAAAGCAACTCTTAAAATTGCAATAGACGGTCCCGGCGGTGCCGGCAAGAGTACACTTGCAAAAGGACTTTCGAAGAAGATCGGATTTGCATATGTTGATACAGGTGCCATTTATCGCACAGTCGGCTTTGCCGCGCGCGCAAGAGGTATTGCACCCGATGATGCACCCGCGGTAAGTGAAATGCTCGGTAAGATCAAGGTCGAGGCAAAATTTGAGGGCGGACGTCAGGATATGTACCTTGATGGTGAGTTTCTCGGCGAGCGTATACGCGAGCACGAGATCTCGCATTATGCTTCCGCGGTTTCGGCTATCCCCGCTGTCAGGGAGTATCTTTTTGATATGCAGAGAAGCATCGCGGATGAAAACAACGTCATTATGGACGGAAGAGATATCGGAACGGTAATTCTGCCCGATGCGCAGCTCAAGGTGTTCCTCACGGCAACGCCCGAGGAAAGAGCTATGCGCCGTACGTCTGAGCTTATCGAAAAGGGACAGGCTGCAGATTTCGAGCAGATACTTGCAGATATCAAGGAGCGTGATGACCGCGATTCAAACCGCGCCATCGCGCCGCTGAAGCCTGCGGAGGATGCCATCCTTTTCAATAATACAGGTTATACTCCCGAGCAGTCGCTGGCAAAACTTCTTGAGATCGTCAAGGACAAGCTTGGCATCTCGGAGGTGCTGTATGAAAAGTAAGCTTTATTCCGTGCTCCATTTTCTGCTTGCTGGACTTGTAAGACTTATTTTCTGCATTTCCTGCAAAACAAGAAAAAAGGAGCCTCCTCTTGAGGATGGCGGACTTCTTATCTGCGCAAATCATATTTCGGTTCTCGACCCCGTGTTTATCTGTGCGGTGCTTAAAAAGCATCAGCCACGCCTTATGGCAAAGAAGGAGCTTTTCAAGGTTCCTTTCCTTGGTTGGCTTGTAACTCAGCTTGGTGCATATCCGATCGACAGACAGGGCGCGAATGCGGATGTTATCATTAAGACCATCAAGATGCTTGAGGAAGGCTATTGTGTCGGTATGTTCCCGCAAGGAACACGCCGCGCGGGTGTCGATCCCGAAACCACGCCCATCAAGGCGGGCGCAGGACTTATCGCGTCAAGGGCAAAGGTGAGCGTTCTGCCCATCCATATAAAGACCAAGGAATACCGCATAAAAGCGTTCAGAAAGGTCAAGCTCATCATCGGCGATCCGATTCCCTATGATGAATACACAAAGTGTGGAGAGCTTGAGGGTGATTCGAGAGCGATCACTCAGTATATTTTCGACCGCATAATCGCGCTCGGGAAAGAGGAAGACAAATGAAGCACCACGACATAACAGTAGCCAAACACGCGGGCTTTTGCTTTGGTGTTAAGCGCGCCACGGACATGATCACGGAAAAGATTGCAGCCCGCGACGGCGACCGCATCTTCACACTCGGCAAGCTTATACATAACGATACGTATAATGCACAGCTTGCGGCGGCGGGTGTCGGCGTCACGAGCATTGAGGAGCTTGAGCATTTAGCCGCCTCGACCGAAACGGGAACCCCCGTGACAGTTTTTGTCCGCGCCCACGGCGTGACGAAGCAAACAAGCGAGCTTCTTACCTCGCTTTCGGAAAAGTATAGCGGTTTTTCCTTTGTTGATTGCACGTGCCCTTACGTAAAAAAGATCCACAAGATCGCTGCGGAAAATTCGATATCCGAAAATGAAGGGGAAGAAAATATCTTCATCCTCCTCGGTGCTGAAAGCCACCCCGAAGTGATCGGCATTGTCAGCTATTTTGAAGGAAAGAGCTTTGTCTTCTCAACCGCTCAGGAAATCGAAGAAGCGGCAGTTAACAAAAAAATACCAATAAATAACAATATAGTGCCAATTATGGCAGCACAGACCACTCAAAAGTTAACAGAGTGGAAAAATTCATTAAAAGTTATCAAAAAACTATATACAAATGTCAAAATTTTTGATACAATATGTAATGTTACGGAAATTCGGCAGCTTGAAGCGGAGGAGCTTTCAAAAGCGTGCGAGACAGTCATTGTCATCGGCGGACGCGACAGCTCAAACACAGCTAAGCTTTACGCGATATGCAGGGAGAATTGCAAAAATACGATCTGCATTTCCGAGCCGCACGAGCTTGACGGATCAATTCCGAGCATCCCACAAAAAGTGGGAATTGTCGCAGGTGCATCAACGCCCGGCGGCATTATAGAGGAGGTATACAACAAAATGAGCGAAATCAAACTCGACAAGGCAGAAATTAGCTTTGACGAAATGCTCGACTCAGCAATCAAAACTTTAAGTTCAGGAGACACCGTTACCGGTACCGTTATTGCGGTTAACGACGTTGAGATCAAACTCGACCTCGG
>JAGBRZ010000192.1 GCA_017632155.1 Clostridia bacterium | reverse complement strand
GTCGTCGCGGTAGCGCAGGAACACGCCACGGGACGGCTTGTAATCGGCGTAGACCGCCGAAAGATCGCAGACAGGGATAAGGGTGACAGCGTAATATTCAATAGTTACCGTGCCGTCGGTGGGCAGAGTCACGACATTGCCTTGCACCGTGACCGCAGGATCGGACACGCTTACGATGCGGGTAAAACCGAGCGGCTCGATCGCATGGTCGCCTGCTGTTTCAACGGTCGCCGTCATCTTTTCGGGCGTACCGTTCGTAGCGTACAGCATGTTTCCGATGTGATAAAATTCGTAGCCGTAGTATTTGCCGTCAAAGCAAGTGTAGCCTACATCGCGCGGAATAGAGCAAAGCCATGCCTGTGCATCTCTGCCGCCCAAGGCACCGTCTCTCCAGAGCAGATTGACAACATCAGGAGTCTCATTAACACCGAGACGATACGGCATCTCATATGTGTTGAGTCCTCCGATTAACGTATCAAGTGTGATCGCGGACTCACTCTTGTGCGACGGCATATAGTAGGTATTAAGCATTCCTGTGTTTGCCATTTTATCGCTCCTTAATAGATATCCGTAATCGACTCTGTTGTCGTTACGACACTCCTTGAGAGTCTTGCAAGGCGTGTCTCAAACTCGTTGTGAAGGGAAGAGTGCGTGTACGAATCGTCATACATGACGAGATGCGCCGCAACATAGTACGGGATGATTCGCTGCACGTCCTCGGTATTGTCGAGCCTGTCCTCATCCTTCGGGTTGTCGCCGAGGAGGGAAGGGTAGCGATAGTATTCAACAACGAGATTGTGCGGATCACAGTTTCCACTTAAAAGGAACTGCGAGTCCATGAGGTATCCGTCAAACGGAATGCGTTCAACATGTTCGCCTGACAGATCGAGAATACCCGATGTTCTGAATTTATAGAAGTTTTCGGGCATCGTGTAAAGTCGGGAGTCTCCGATAATCTCGGAGTCGAGATTACAGAGTCTGACCGCAGCGGGGATCGGCTTGACCGTCGTGGCGATCAGAACCTGCGCATCATCCGCAAAGGTCGGGATGCGAAGCAGGTAGTCCGCTTGATTGTTGTATGTCGGCTCAATAGACCGACCTGCGATGCTATACTGGTTGATCAGAGACAGGGCATCGCGTTTGAGCTGCGCAAAAGTCATCCTGTACCTCCTGCATCAAGCAAAACGAGGGAGGGGGAAACCCCTCCCTGTCTGCATAAGGAAAATTACGCGCCGATGTTGAGCAGAGCGTCGCCGACGGAAACAGGCTTGTTGGTGGAGTCGACTTCGACAACACGAACGAACTTGTGACCAGAGGTCGGGGTGATTTCTGCGGACGGGTCAGCCATGAGAGTCCATGCATCGGTGGAGATCGCAGTACCGTGCTTGACAGCAGCGAGTGCTTCAGCGGTAGCGGCGGTCTGATAATACCACTTATTGGTATCCTTGGACTTCTGCGCGGGAGAAGCAATGATGATGGTGGACTTGCCGACGCTGGTCGCAGAGGTCTGGATCAGCATGGAGCGCAGGATAGCCTGTGCGCCGTGGAAGTATACGGCTCTCTTCTTTTCATTAAGGACGAAGACATCATAAATCTGTCTGCCTTCCACGAGCCAGCCGGAAATACCCGGAGGGTCCTGATGGATACGATAGGTGTTGAGCTGCTTGGGACCGACCGCTGCGGACGGGTGGGTCAGAATGAAGGCACAGCCTGCGGGAAGTCTGGAGGAGGGAACCTTGACGATCTTGACGCCGTCGACTTCACCGATGATGCCCGTGTGCGCCATCTTCTGGGAGGATTCAGCCTGCTTGGAAAAAGCGGGGTCCTGCTTCAGAAGGTTTGCGAAGTTGTAGCTGCACAGAGCGATACGACCCGTTTCGGGGACGTTGTTGTCGGACAGCTTTTCGTTTGCCGCGAGGAACAGCTCATATGCGTTGGACTTGGTTGCCGCGGTAGAGCCGATGTTGCCGACTTCCTGCGCTGCTTCAGCGAGCTTATGGAACGCGTAGGTGTCAAATTCGGGGATGATGACTTCGGAGGTCTGGCGGGAGAGCGCACGACCTGCATCCATGACCATCTGGGACTGGAGCTTGTCGCCCTTGTCGATGGTGAAGGTGAACGCTCTGTCCTTGGTGACGGTCATCGTCTGGACATTACGCGCGAGGTTGTTTGCAGTACCGTAACGGGTGTTGCCGCCGTTGCGGTTATAGTCCGTCATTGCGACGGTGGGGATGGAGTAGACCTTGACGGTCTCAACACCGTTGAATTCGTACTGGTTGCCGAGAACGAGCTGGGCAAAGGATTCGCGGGTGAATCTTTCGTCGACCTTGGTCGAGAACTTGGAAGCGAGGTTCAGAGAAGCCATTGAATGTCCTTTCCACGCGACACTTCCGTTAAGCGGGGGAATCAGTATTCTTCGTCAAATCCTGCCAAGAGATTTTTGTCAAAAGCGTCTCTTGAGTCGCCTGATACTGTTCCGCCGCCGCGCACACCTTTCACGGGTGCTTTTGCTGCGGATGCCGCGTTCTGCTTTAAGATTTTGTTTTCTTTCTTCAGGGCGGCGGCTTCGTCGGTATGCTTGGACTCTACATACTTTGCGTATGCCTCTGCAAGGGGAGTACCGTTTCGCAGAGCATCCATTTTTACCGCATCCGGGATGATGCCCGTTTGAGCAACATCAGGATAAAGTGCGTAAAGGTTTGCGACCTCCGTGCGAAAGTCACGCGCCGATTCGGTCGGTGTGACTTCCTCGGTGACTTCCTGTACGGGTGCAGCGGCTCTCTTTCGGGAGACACGGGACTCAACGGTTTCGGATGCGACTTCTTCGTTCACACCTTCGCTGACGAGACGATCCACTTCGTTCCGTTTCCAGTTCTCCAGAATAGATTTTCTCATGTCGTGGCGATCCTTGTAGTCAAGGATTCGGGCGAGTTCGTCCATCTGACGGTCGTCCTCATCGCGCTCACGCATGCGCTGCTGAAGGCGGTCTGTGACCTGTGCCTTCTGATAAAGTGTCGGCAGATCCTTACGAGCGAGTTTTACGTCCACATCTCTGTGGTCGACTCTCGCAACAAAAGACAGGTCTTCATCGTCGGCCTCGCTGGTGGGAGGTTCGGTGGATTCCGTCTCGGTTTCCGATTCGCTTTCAGGCGTGGTAGGCTCGTCTGCTTCATCCTCTGCTTCGGGTTCTTCTTCCTGCGCGTCCGCATCAGAATCACCCCAAGTGTCAGGAGAAAAGATGTCGTCGTCTTCGCTCCAGCCGTCAGGGAGCATCGCTTCTTCCATCTCTTCCGGAATAAGGTTTTCGGTGTTCATAAAAATTTTATCCTTTCCTTGGTGTGGAAATTATTGAGGGCGAGAGGTCGCCCTCATAGTGTATTATACAACAGCGTTTTTTGCCACCGTCGGCATCTCGCCCATACGGGCTTGTGTCGCGGTCGGCAGGGTAGACTGACGCTTATTTGCGTCAAGGACACCCATCATTGCAGATGCGACACCCGCGTTTGCATCGGGGGTCATCTGCGCTTCGCCTGCGCGGAACTGCTCCAACTTTTCGATGAGTTCGGTCTTGCGCGGGATGTACTTGTCGGGTACACGCTCAAGGTAGTCGATCACGTCGAGCGTGCCGTCCTGACGCAGATTGTCAAGCGTCTGCACCATCGCAAGCTCGGAGTAATAGGATGTCGCGCCGACATCGACACGGGAGTTGAACCACAGATGCTTGAACTGTGTGAAGTCAAAATCCTCGGCGACCTTATGCTTGACGGTGTGCATCTGCATCATGCCCGTCATCGGATCGAGCATGGGATTACCCGCCGGGTCGGTCATAACTTCCTCAAAGTCCTTTTCGATGATGATCGGACGCTTGCCGTAGTAAGTACCCATCATATCAAGCAGGATCGCGCCAATGTCCTCAATCCACTCATAAAGCAGGGCGCGGGTGTTTTCAAGCGGGACCTCGGAGGAGTTCTGAAGAACCATCAGCGCGGACGTGTTGTCGGGCTTGACGTTACCCATCTGTGCGTCTGTAACACCGATGCACTCCTTTGTGTATGCCATCGTCTTGTCAATGGCAAGCATGATCTGCGTAGACATGTCAGCGGGACGGAGATTCACAGCCGCGCCGTCAACACTCTGACCGGGCTGAAGATTACGAACGGCGATCGCCTGACCGACCTCATTCGTCCATCGCGGAATCAGCTCGGCGTTGTAAATCGTCTTCGGGAATGCCGCAAGCTGCGTGTGCTGCATGATGAGCGCAAACATCTTATTTAAGTAGATCTGATTCGGGAGCAGACCCGTGATCAACGCGCGTCCGTGATACTGATTTTTCTGACGCTCCCAGTTACCGAAGGCGACAGGGTACAGGGACAGACCCGTGTCAACGTCTTCGTAAATCGTTGCGGTCGCGGTCGACTTCGTAACGCGGACGGTGGTCACGCGCTTCGTCGCCTGCTTTCTGCGCGGGATCGGCTTTCCGTCCATGCCGAGGATCGGTCTGCCCTCGTCATCCTTTTCGTAAAGGACTTCGCCGTTGGCATCGAAGATCTCCTCAAGGATCGGCTCACCCGTTTCGGGGTCGGTCATAGGCTCGTCGGACGTGACCTTGGTGTACAGGTAGACGTACGTCGCCTTTGCAGTCTCGTCGTCTGCACGGACTTCCAGCTTGCCGCCCTGACCCGCAAAATGCTGGTTATCTTCATCAGACACGATGCTTTCGGGGTCGCCCGTGGTCTTGTATCGCTTATTCTTGCGAACGTCCTCGGCTTCTGCGCGGAGATTGCCGACCGTGTCGCGGCCGATGACAAGGACATAGGGCTGCTTCTGAATGTCGTTTTCGGTGGGATTGCCGAACATGACGTTGATGCCGTCGATGAGTTCCATCTCGATCGCGCCGCGATGTACGCCGAACGCGCCGCCGTAGGGAATCGCGTCGGCATCGAAATAGAAGTGCGCCGCGTAGTCACCCGTCTGCGCACCGTCAAGCAGGGCTTCGCGGATGCGGTAGTCCATCTTGAACTTCTCAAACAGATTGCGTACCTCCGCTGTCGCGTAGACCGAGATGTCCATTTCAGGATCTTCCTTGGTCGTGCTGTTGTAGTAGGTCAGCGGCTCAAAGGTGATCGCCGTCGCGCTGGAGGTCAGGGAAGCGACGAACAGGGAAGCGACGCGCTTGAGAATGTTGAAAACAGGCTTCGGCAGCTTCGCCATCGCCGCCGTTTCGGGCAGATGCGACCATTGGTTGCCTGCGAAAAATTCGATATTCGTGTTGACGAGGTTGTACTGATTCGGGTTTAACGATTCGTTGTACGCCTTGCCAAGCTCGTAGTAGTACCACGCCTTGGTCTTGCTGTTCTCAATTTTATTCTGCATCGCTCATACCTCCCGAATATGCCGTATTCTCGTCGTAGTTCATCATGGTCTGGAAAGCCTTGATCTGCTCCGTCTGCTGGCGGAGTTCAAGACGCTCCTCCTCGGTGAGGGTCTCTTTTGCGGTGGTAGCGGTGTCTTTGCGATAGGTGTCTCGCTGGTAAGCGCAGAAGAAGTATCCGCTAAAGAACAGCAGAACACCTGCAAGTGCTTCTAACATTTAGGCTCCAACCCTTTCTCGGATGATTCCGTATTGTATATCCTTTTCAAGGATGTAACACGTTATGCGGTTCGGTTTTTCCGCGAACTGCGCAAGCAGCGTGATCGCGTACTTCCCGTTGACCTTTTTGCCCGACCATACATACCGTCGGACTTTTATGCCAAGCGTACTGCACGGGATTCCGTCCTTGGCTTTCATGTATATCTTCGTGCCGGGGAGAAGCACAACGGCATCTCCTGTGGCGGGCTTCGGTAATTTTATCTGAACGCGCTTTGCCTCGTCGTAGCACAGGCATCCGACTCCGCCGCCAAGCACGGACGTGCCGTACTCCCAGACGACGGTCTTGACACCCTTCAGGCGGTTCGCGAGTCTTTCCGCGACACCGTGCTTCACTACGTATGCGCCGTAGGTTTTCAGGATAGCATCGGACAGGCTCTTCTCAAGACTGCGCTCCGTTGCGTAAAGGAGGACACGATAGCCCTCAAGGACAAGTCGTCCCGCGATAATGCGCAGGATGGCTTCGTTTCGGCGGAAACATCCGCTTGCCGTGTATTTGCAGTAGTGGGGAAGATCTTCAATCTGCAAGACAACGTGCAGACCGATCTCTTCTTTGATCGCAGAGAGCTGCCGCAGAAGCCAGTCGGCTTCTTTTTCGGCATTCTCTTCTGTAAGGGATGCGCATTGATATACAACACCATAGGGTAATCCAAGCGTCAGGGCGGCCGCACGATGACCGGGGAAGCCGACATCAATATAGGGGTCGAGCTTGCCGCTTCGGTCTTTCATGTTACCGCCCTGTCCGAGTCGGATCATTAAACCGTCAAGCCCCCGACCCTGAAGAGCTTCAAGATCGGGGGTGTCGTGGCTTGTCACATATAGTAATTCAAGTCTCTGCTGTGGCATGGAAATGGTCTACCTTTCGGAGCAAGTCTTCGTGCCAGCCCTTGTAGTGACCGAGCAATGCTTTGGTCAGGGGCATCTTCGCTTCCTCACTCTTTTCAAGGAGAGAAACCCATTCCGCTGTGCCGGAGAGCCGTTT
>JAGBRZ010000191.1 GCA_017632155.1 Clostridia bacterium | reverse complement strand
TTGAGAAACGGTCTCCTCAACAACAACGGGAGCTTCCTCAACGGGAGCAGCTTCTGCAACAGCTTCTTCAGCGGTAGCGTTTTCTTCGAAAACGGTGATCTGCTCTTCGTCAGCCTTCTTGTTGAACGGCTTGGGAACGTACTTGGGCTTTTCTTCCTTAACGGGAGCGTTAGCAGCTGCTGCGTGGTCGAGGATAGAGCGCATTACGCTTGCATCCTTGCGCAGGTTGTCAACTTCCTCTTGCAGTCCTTCAATGGTCTTCTTGAGCTTTTCGTTCTCAGCGGAGAAGCGGAAAGCGTCCTTTTCAACCTTTTTGAAAGCTTCTTGCATTGCCATTCTTTCAGAACAGTAAGCAAGAGCGCAAAGGATAGCAGCCTCATTCTTGGTGCAACGAGGGCTCTTGAGGTTGATATCGCGCATGCGACGGTCGAGCATGCCAACAATATTTTCTACTTCATCGGGGGAAGCGTCACTGATGATATTGAGCTCCATATCTGCAACGGTGATGTTATACTTTTGTTTCATAGATGGGTACCATGAATCCTTTCTTCAGTGTTTTTGCAACACGACATAATAATCTAACTATATTATACAATAAAAAATTTGAAAAGAAAAGGGGTTTTTGCAAAAAAGTTTGAAAAATTTTCATTTTTCTAACATTTTTTTGATTTGTGATTAAAAAGGAGTCCAAATACTTGCAAAAGTGGAGGAAATGTGCTAAAATAGGGGCAGAAAAATTGCACAACGAAAGTGAGAAAAAGAATGGAACCCAAAGATTATACCGTGATTAAAATTGAAGGTGAATACGCCTATTTGCGCGACGATGCCAACCCTGCAGCCGAGCCGCTGTTTATCGCGTTGGCGCTTCTCCCTGCGGGAACCGACGAGGGAACACGCCTGCATTGTGAACTGTTTCAGTACGAAATTATAGAATAAGAATTATTCTTATTATCAAAAAAGAGAATTTTTACGTCAAAAAACGCATTTTAAAGACGAAAAAAGGCTACCGTACAATTACGGTAGCCTTTTTTTCGGTTATCTCCAGACAATGTTAGAAATTGAAGTAGGTTTAAATTACTTAATTTCAACGGTTGCGCCTGCCTCGGTGAGAGCAGCCTTAACTTGCTCTGCTTCGTCCTTGGAAACGCCTTCCTTGATGGTCTTGGGAGCGCCTTCTACGAGATCCTTAGCGTCCTTCAGGCCGAGACCGGTGAGTTCGCGAACAACCTTGATAACGTCGAGCTTCTTAGCGCCAAAGCTTGCAAGGATAACGTCGAATTCGGTCTTTTCTTCAACTGCGGGAGCTGCTGCGCCTGCTGCAACTACGCCTACGGGAGCTGCTGCGGATACGCCGAACTCTTCTTCAACTGCCTTTACGAGGTCGTTGAGTTCGAGAATGGTAAGGGACTTAATTTCTTCAAGAATGTTAGTAATCTTTTCGGATGCCATTGTTATTTACCTCCAAAATTTGAATGTTTATTATTTTTGTGTGTTTTCCGATCACGTCAAGCAGGGGATCGGATTCCTGCATAGAGAAGAGAGGCAGAAATTATGCTTCTGCGGGAGCCTCTTCGGTGGTCTCGCCGTCCTTGTCGCAAATAGCCTTGATAGCGTAAGCGAACTTGTACAGAGGAGACTGGATAGAGCCGAGGAACTTTGCAATAAGAGTTTCCTTGTTGGGGATCTCTGCCAGAGCGTTTACGGTAGCTGCATCAACAACTGCGCCGTCAACGTAACCTGCAAGAATGTTGAAGGACTCGATCTTATCAGCATATTCCTTCAGGATCTTAGCTGCGATAACGGGATCGTTTTCGCTGATAGCGATAGCGGTCATACCGGTGAGGTATTGCTTCATATCGCTGTAGCCGACCATATCGCATGCTCTGCCGGTCATGGTGTTCTTCATAACTACGTACTTAACACCGGCCTCACGCAGAGCCTTACGCATTGCGGTGTCCTTATCTACCGTAATACCTTGGTAGTTAACAACAACGCCTGCCTCGGAATTTTTAATTTGTTCTGCCAGATCAGCAACGAGTTGTTGCTTCTGAACGAGAATGGAATTGCTGGGCATTCTGTTTGACCTCCTGTTAGATTTTTGAAATAAAAAAATCTTCCTTCCGGTAAGCATACTTTTAGCCGTGAAGAAAGATTGAACGCACAATTTGGGATTCAATTCATCTCCTCGGCAGGAAAGCTTTTGCTTTTACCGGAACCTGCTGTCTTTGGATAACGCAGGTATTATACCACAACCAAGGAGGTTTGTCAATACCTTTTTTGAAAAAAGTTGAAATATTTTTTTGCTTTTTGAAAATGAGGGGAAAAGATAGGGTGGGAGGGACGTTGGGCGGCGGAAAACCGCCGCCCTTTATAGCCTATGGGGGATTTTATTATGGAGTTCCTATTTCAAAATGTATATATGATCCGTGAACATTGGAATATACTTCTAAACTTTCAGCGTCGGGAACGTAGAAAATACATTTCGGTCCGCCATAGAATACCATTTCCACGTCAAAATCCACGAATTGTTGGTCTATTGAAACAGAAGAGGTGATATACATATATTTCATGTTTTCACAATTGTCAAAAGCATAATATTCAATTTCTATAATAGATTTCGGTAGTATAACTGTTTCTATAGATTTGCAATTGGCAAAAGCGGCATAACCAATACTTTCCACACTTCCGTCATTTGGTATGATACTGCTATTGCAACCCAAAATAATTTTCTTTGACTTTGTTTCAATCAAACAATTTCCGTCAACGTGATAATATGGGTTTCCTTCCGCTACAACGATATTTTCAATGACGTTTGTTTTTATAGAACCGGGCATTCCTCCCATCGTAGGACGACCATTGAATGCACCATCTGTGATATAAATAACGCTGGATGGGATATAAATATTTTTGATATCGCGGCAGTACTTGAATCCTGTTAAGATTTCTTGTATGCCCTCTGATATAATGATTGTTTCAATGCTGCTGTCTTCTAAACACTTTCCATCGATTTTAGTAACCGGCAAGCCTTTATATTCTCCGGGGATCACAAGCTCTTTCATCACTTTCGGTAGCCCTATCGGACAAACGGAATAGGACTTTCCATCGCTATTGAGAGTGTATCTCATATACGTTGCAGGGTCATATTCTCCATCATTGATGACGGTTTCAAGAGTTGTGTTTTCCGTTGTCGAATTATCTATATCATCCCCACCGTTTTGCGCCGTGTTGCACGCCGTGAGCGACGAGGTCAAAAGGGCAGATGCGAGTAGCAGAGTAGCGATTTCTTTTTTTAGCTTCATAGGCAATTTTTTCTCCTTTACTTTGGCGTTTTTATCTCAAAAATGTAAAATTTCAGGTTATAAATTTATTATACCAAATCTCTTTTTTCTTTGCAACATCTGTGCTTCAATTTTTTTCGTCTCTCGTTAAATTTTTGAGTGGTTTTTGTATAGAGAACGGCTGTCGAGTATCTCAAAAACAACCAATAATCGCAAATAAACAATCAGGATGACAGGCTGATTGATTATTTGGCGTTTTTTGTTAGACACCGTGGGATGCCGAGGACGTCATCCCCTACAAATAAAATTTGAGCTTACTTGTAGGGGACGACCTCCCGGGCGTCCCGAGAAATAAGCGATTATAGTAGATGACATACAGAGATTTTGCTTGATATAATCGAAAGTAAGATCGGGCGGCGAGGAGACCGTTTTAGTTACAAATATTGACAATTGGAAATAATTGTGATATAATATACGCACAAATACCCGCCGGGGTTACGGAGAAAGTAAAAACGTTATGATTAACTTTGACAAAAATTTCAACGCAGAAGCTTCTATCAAAAATTGGGCAAACCTTATTCGAGGCCTTGGCTTCGTCTTTATGGCACTGTGTGGAATTGCGGCGTTTGTTGTGTTTTGCTGTGAGCCTGAGTATCTTTGGTGGGTTTCTCTAATCATTTTGGGCGGCGGCGGACTCATCTTGCTCACCACCTCGTTTTCCTCGGTTATGATTTGGGGATTTGGAGAAGTTGTAGGAAATAGCAAAAAAATGGTTTCCGGTAGCAAAGATGCTCCCCAACTCATCGAGACAGAGCTTCCTGAACTTTAAGAGGTAATAAAAATGAGCGAAAGATACAGTAGAATTTTCTCGTTGTCAGAAAATTTATATGCAGAAGGCTCTCCTGTTCTCATCAAAGCGGGCGCACTTCTTAGGGACAACGATACAAGCTGGCTCATAGCACAGTTAAAATTAAGAAACATATCAAACAAGGTAATAAAACTTGTCAAAGTAGAAATAACCTGCTTTGATTCTATGCAAAGACCCATTGATGAAGCGATTTTATACGAATATCTCGACTTGAATATTACGAGAGATGTAGATTTTGGCACACAAAATGCGATAAAGGTTTCTAACACTTCTACAAGATCTTATTCCGTGCGTGTTGTAGAGGTTGGATTTGCTGATAATACCGTATGGAATGGATCTGATAACATTTGGGAACCAACAGTTGAACAATGCTCTATTAAGTCGGTTATCACTGATGAAGAATCGCTTGAAGGTTATAAAAACACTTTTGGAAGCAATGCCGTGTTCTCTGTTTGCGAGCACAAGGATTTGTGGTTCTGTACCTGTGGAGCAACAAACAAAAGCAACGAATCGCATTGTTATAAATGCAACGCCGACCTTGCAAATTTAAAAAATCTTGATATCGGCGCACTAAAAAGCGAAGGAATTTACACCGCAGCTTGCAAAATGGCAGAAAGCACCGATATTGATACACTACAAAATGCTATTAAAGAGTTTGGCAAAATTAAAGATTACAGAGACTCGCAAAGTTTTGTAGAAAAATGCGATGCAAAAATTGTAGAGCTACAAAATGCTGATAAAGCAAAAAACGCTAAACGCAATAAAACTATTAAGATTCTTTCTTTTGTTACAGCAGGTTTATTGCTATTAGGTTTTTTAGGCTATTTCATTATTTATCCGTTTGTATCATGTTGGTTTGGAAATTATCACGTCTATATCAATATGTACAATGTTGAAGAATTTGAGATACCCGATGGAAAAACAAGCATTCGCGATTATGCGTTCTATAATTGCTCCAACCTAACGAGCGTAACGATACCCGACTCTGTCACCAGCATCGGCAGTGCTGCGTTCCGGGATTGCAG
>JAGBRZ010000190.1 GCA_017632155.1 Clostridia bacterium | reverse complement strand
TGTTTGATTGGCTGGAAGTATGAGGCTACTTGACGTGCTGTAAGTTCAGGGTGTTCTAATAGCAGCTTTGTGTAAGTGCTTTTGAACTCCTCCAGTGCCTTGTTGTTCTCGGAGTATGAAATGGCATTGCAAGTGAATCGCTCTTTGTCTGCGTTCCAATGCCTTTCCAAATTAGGACTGCCGGTCAAAAGATGCTTGACCGATTTGTAATATCTCTCTTTTCCCTCACTTATTCTTAGGACCAGGGAACCGTCCTTAACAATGAATTTTAGTTTCACCATAGCTCTTTTCTTGTTTCGTATTTAAGAATAGAAAGATGATGAACCAATGGTTTCCGTAATACTGAAATTTTTCAATGTACACCATAATGTACACTAACCAGGTCGTTCCCTTTTTTCGACTTTTTGACTTTAACAGAATTACATAGATGCCAATGCAGTGTGTAAATCATTGTATATCAATAGTGTAAATCTGTCAAAATATCAAATTAAGTATAACGAAAAAGGGAAGCTGATTTTCTCAACTTCCCTTTCAAGTGGTGCCACCAGGGTGACACTTTATATCTTACTATCTTGTTGATACTCAACATTGTAAGGGAACCGAGAATATCTTAATGTACACTTTCGATACACCAGTATGTTAGAGACCTCAGTTTATCTGTGTGCAAAGGTATAACATTTTTGCATTTTGACCAAACAATTTAAGTGATATTTAATGAATAGGTTACGACTTTTTGGTAAAAAATTCAGTTTACAAGGTATTTCTGTACACTATTGGGTACAATACGGTACACAATCCTTGGTTACAATGCTGGAGGGGGAAGTGCGAATTGTGTTAAAATAAAAAGCCCCGATAACTGTTACGCTATCGGGGCAAATCAGTATTCTGCATTATAAATGCAAGTGACCAAACGCAAAATAGTGGAATAAGGCTCCCAAGAATCCACCGATGGCTGTTGCTAACAGATCCAACCAGTCGAACCCATTATCGGACTTGAATATACCAAACACACCTCCTTTTTGCCCGGCATAACACCAGTCTTTGTATTCTGCTGCTACGCCCGCAGTAAGAGCTGCGCCAATTCCACAAATAGCGGCTGCAAGGAAACCGGCAATACAATGCTTAAATCGGTTGCTCTCTTGCATCCATCCGAACCATGCCTTTAACTTTTCTTTCATAGGAATTGTTGTATTATTACACTGGAAGATACAATGCTCAATTTTGTTTATTACGCATTGAATGTTGCATATTGCATTTGCGTACTTTACTATAGTAGATTTCTTTTCCAGCACAACTCTTCTTTGGTGTGCCTGCATATAATCCACTCTTTCGGTATTCTATCAATGCCCGTCTGAACTTTGGTTTCTTGAAGAGGAGGTTGATGGACGCATAGCCAATCGCTTCTATCAAGTCTGCTGACGGTGCGCTAACCGTACCACTAACCTCCATAATCAAGTTATATTCCAGAGGAGCTTCCAGTTTCAAGAAATACCCTACTCGCGTTTCCTCAAACTGCCTCTTTATTCTTTTTCTTCCTACTTTTCGGCGCGGCTTCTTGCGTTTCGGCTTGCTCTGCGCTTTCTGCTGCTCGTTGTTGGCGTTTGAAGAGCTTTTCTCGTTTTGCAACTGCTTCTCTCTCATTTTGCTTCATCAATTTAGTGTCTCGTACAAAAGTGTGAATCTTCATTGCTTTATACCATATAAGTCATTGAAAAAGATATAGTCTTACCACAGGCTCCATTGCAATATACAATTGAACAAGTTTTTTTGCCTGATGGTAATTTACAAGTCCAAGGGCTGTTGTAGTCAGTTGCAGTACAGAATGCGACATCGTACTTTGGAGCATCAATTGAATTTGGTAGGGTAAAGACATTACCACTATGTGCTGTTTTGACTGTACCTTGAATACACACGATATTACCAATTTGGCGTGCATAAAGACCGCTTGTAATATACACCCATCCAGTATCTGCTAACTTAGCCTGGTATGAGCCTTCCTTAGCGGCTCCGATATTCTGACGTATTTGGGCCTTCTTCTCTTCAGTGGTAGCCATATCTGATAACAGATTAGCCTTTGTAGGGTGTACGTTTACCATATCTGAAGCAGACACAGCTTCAATTTGCGCACGAAGTTGAGCCTTTGTATGAGCTGTCGCAAACTGGGTGAAACCGCCATTCTTGCTTGCAAACTTAGTGTCTGCTTGGGTTGTTGTGTAAACGGCTGAAGCGTTTGCTTTCGTCTCCAATACTTTGGTGAGATTAGTATTGGTTGCATACTTCTCAGAGAGCAATACACCATTCTCTTTAATAGCAGGACCAAGATCCACAGCCTCCAAACCAGTAATAGTAATGTTGGCTATCGTATTCTTGATTTCAAAGATATTGTTCGCAGTTTGGTTGTAGCCAATATACGCAATGTGATTATTAGCAGAATCAGCCCATACAACGGTCTTTCTCAGTGCTACATTATCCTTACTATGTGCGCATTGCAGAATCAGGCCCTGTACAGTTGTAGAATTGATATTTACGCGGCCATTTATTTGCACCACGCTTGTACTACCTGTAATCGCAATTATCGCTGTACCTTTACCGTTGCCAATGTAAGTATTGCGATAATAATCAACACCACCATTGTAACCTGTCATATTGATATTGATACAAGCACTATCACTGGCATGACCCTTATTGATGATGTTACTACTTTCAACACCAATGTTGCCGGCAACACATTCTGGGGTTGCAATAGGTAACGGAGTAGCAAGTCGTGAACTTGACACCGTATAGACCACAGTGTCGTTAATATAGAACTGGAAGCCAACACCGTTTGTAACAACAAAACGATACACTACTCCAGCAGCGACTTGTGATTGAATTACCAAGTTACCACCTGAATAGTACATTTGACAAGTGGCATTTCCATTCACCAACGATGTGCGGCCCTTTGTTGTCAATGCACCATTTACATTAACATTATTGTTGAAAGTAATAATGTCACTTACAGTTTGCTGACCAGCAGCAGACTTTAACAATAACGCATACTTACCGAAGAGTGCGTCATTCATTGTAAGACCGCCTCCTGATGTCAACTTGATAAATGATGGGGTGGCCCCAGTCAAAGGATCTAAAGCGGAAGGGACGGTTTTAGCAATTGCACAACCATATACATTACGACCAACCTTGTCTGAACCGCTGGCGTATGCTACAGTCTCTGTTTTATTACTTTCGTAAATATATTGTGGCCATGTGGTAATGCCTGATACACCTGTGAAGCGGCGTATTTTGCCATTGATATATACATAGCCTTCAGAAATAGATGTGCCTGATATTTCACATCCGCTAATGATAAAGTTATCACAGTTGTTAAAAATGCTGGCAAATGCCAACGACAACTCCTGCAAATTTACAATATCATCAACGTATGTATATCGACCACCCGTTTGTGCGCTAAATTCTTTCATTAAGCGTTAAATTTGATATTATAAGTTTTTCCAGCAAGTCTATATTTGTCTACATAGTAAGACAGCATGGCCAAATAAGCCTCACGTGTAATTAAAGTTTCATCTATTTGAGGGGTAAAGACCGTAAAGCTAACGCTGCTCTCATCAGTCTTTTCATTCGCGTAGTACAACGTCTCTCCCAAGCGAGTACCTTCTGATTCCTGGTAAATCAGCATATTGTCTGCCTGTGCTATATCTGCTGACTGGTGATAGATTGGAACGCCCAGTTTCACTCCGTTTTGGATTGATATTTTCCCTGCACCGTTCAAAAAATACTTCTTGAATTTACGGTTTAGGAACCACTCAAACTTAAAAACCTGGGAGGTCATAGCAGCCTCGATTCTCGTTTCTTTGGCCCAGTCAACAAATGATTCATTAACTGATTGCAGAGGTTTAAGACACGACTGTAAGAGCAAAATCAACTTGCGCCCACCAAGATAGTGTGGCACAAATTGATTGATAGTTTTATCGAAATTGATATAATATCTCATTATTGCTCAATTTTTAATGTGATTGCTTCCTTCCATGTCATGATACTCTCTTCCTCTCCAGAACGCGAACTCTGTTTGATAAATCCGCTGTTAGGGACAAAGCATCTATCAACTCGTTGTTCATAGCTAATCACCTCGCCGTTGTCATCAGTATCAACAGGAATCAACAAGTTATCGTCATCGTATTGTGCAATGAAAATACCTTGCAAATCACTGTGAGTGGTGTCAACGTACACGTCAACTACATGATCTGCCTTTTGAATAGCGTCTATGATCTTCTGGGTGTAAATTACACCATCAAAACTAATGTTAGCTATAAAGTTATTAAGGGCATTTTCAATGTTTGAATACACCTCTTCCTCACTTACTGCGCCATCATAATAAACAGTCACTCTCGGCACAAGAATATCACCCTTTCTACTTACAATAGTGGCATGTGTTCCGGCAAAAGAGATCTGGTGAAAATATGCACGAACAGCAAGCAACTCTTCCTCGCTAACTCGCTCATAAGCACCCGGTGCGCCTGTTGCAATTTTAAGAACCAGTTCCTTATCAAAGAATCCCTCTTCAGTATGCTCAGAATAACTAACTCTGGTGATGATACGCTTAGTCTCATCAATTGTAGGATAAGAAAACGCTGTGCCTTCATCGTTCATCTCCAGTTCATCACCGCTTTGATATTTTAGCAAAGCGTTAGCGTAATATGCAGGACTGCCGTTGATACGGTTCTGGAGGTCTTTAGCTAAGTCAACCTTGAAGACATCGAGTATGTTTTCAAAAGCCCAAATGCAAGATGACGTTACCCAAGTAAACGCATCCAAAATCGACATTTTAGAGCTGTTTTGGAACTCAGTCAACTCTAAATATTGGTTTCTACATTCCTTTGCTACGGTGTAGATTTCAGTTAAAGTACGTGCCATTGTTATTCTTTGGTATATACTACATCATTAATTATAAACTTCCATTTGCCAGCCTGATTCCAAGCAGGCTCATTGATAATGGTTTGAATCGCATTCATTCCAACCTCAGTAGGTTCTGTATCAAGATACACCGTGCAGTCTCTTCTGTTGCCATAATTCTCCGCGATGTGAACCAAGTAATTATCCAGTACGCTAACGTCTGTGAATTTGACCTGAAGGAGATTCAACTCTTGCAAGCTCATGTCATATATCGGGGATAAATCCGAAATGACCATAGTTTGTAAATCTATCTTTACAGTTCCATTGAATAAGAATAGCCCTTTCAATGAATTGCCGTTTGCTCTGGAAATAAATTCATCTACAATAACAGGGCGAACTGTGAATAAATCACCTTTCAACAGAGAAGCATTCAACGATAAGATGTTGAAATTGCCATAAATTCTTGCTCTGCGTTCATCTACTGTATTGTCGAAGTAATGCTGGAGTCTACGTGTTGTGTGTGATAGTTTCACACATTCCAACTCTGTATTGTCTCCCCAATCAATTATCATAGTTCCATCGCCACTTACCGAAAAGTCCATAAACTCTTGGTCTGCCGGAACGCCACAAATAAACACCAGCGGTTCTGTTGTATGCTTATAATACACATGGCGTTGACCGTTACCTGGAATGAGATTGTTTGATTTAAGACTGGAAACAATGCCTTCGTTGATGACAAAGTAATCGTGATATTCCAGCTCCATGCCAGGCACCAAATCCGTTGTCATTGTTAATGCTGGGTTGCTTATCAGCAAGTCGAATACACCTTCAATCGTGCCGTATAACTGAAGGGCAACATCCCATATATTTTGGTTAGCTGTTACTTTATGAATTGCCATCGCTATCTACGTTTGAGGTATCTAAATCAAGATACAAATCGCTGGTATCAAAGTCATAACTTGCGTTGTTGACTTTCACTCCATCTTCTTCAAATTCACGCTTCAATACATCTGCCAATTCTGTATGGTCAATGTTGCTTTGAGACCAACGGATCAAGCCTACGCCGGTCAACGGGTATCGGTAACAGTTGGTCGGAATGCACTTCAACATCATGTTTGCATTTTGACGATTGGCTTTGATGATATTCACATCGCTCTCTGCACTGGAATAAATCTCTGCTACACCTTTGTTGAGGCGAATATGGAACGATGATTCTGAAATGGTGATTAATTCAGAAGCGTACACATTCACAAACTTCCCACCATACTTAGCTGCCTTTACCAAGAACCATTCTGAACCGTCTACAGGGTTGTATAAGAATGTATATGAACCATCTTCATACTCACGCTTAATACGCACATAGAACTCTTGATAGATTGGCGTATAAGGGATCGTGAGGTATATGCCGTTTGCTTTAATGGATGATTCCGGCAATGTGGCTGGAAGCGTAATCTCACCGTAAATGTATCGTATTAAGCCAGCATCATTCTCCACCCAATTGAATGGACGGAGAATGAATTTGTTGTGAGGAGATAACGTGATGTCTCCTGTATTGATATGTATTTCTATGTCTTTACGCATTAACTTGCATGATTTAATATTTGGTATCTAAACCCATCTACTTTACTAATCAAGACCATGACTGAATCACCCGCATTCATTTTGTAATCTTGCGAGCTTTCATTGGCATTATAAATACCTTTCAACGTAATGTATTTTGAACCTTCTCTGACCCTAAAGGTAACAATTGTAGCAAAATCATTGGGTAATGTGCTTAATCCAAATTGACGCGCTACACTTGATTCAGTAGGCAAAGTGACTTCTGTACCACTATAATTGGCATCATTATAATACATCAAAATTATATTATGCTGTGAAAAGTCTAAGGTATATCCACTTCCAGATACAAAGGTGAGTATTTTTGCTTTGGTATTAATAAATGCTGGTGCCATTAATGCGGCGTTTGATGAAATACCATAATTTTTGGTACCACCTGTGACATCTATAAATAATCCATAGTTTGCTTGATCAAATCCATAGCTTCCCCATGTATTTGGTGCCTGATTAACGATACGTCCTACAGCAGTAAATGCTCCACCAACACTCGCAGGAATCACATCGTCACCAAACATCACATACCCCTTCGCACCACCAACTTTGAAGAAATCTTTATATATTGACAATGCAGCCCATGCCGCATCGCCTGAATCAGATGCACTCGAACTTACACCAATATGGTCATTACTAATCTCAAAACCACCAATCGACCCACTTTTTGCGATAATTTTTCCAGTAAATGTTACTTCACCATTAGATTGCCAAGACACATTGCCATTCGCCAAAGCACCTGAACCATCCTGATTTAAGTACCACGTACCAGAAGCATTCTTAATATTTGCCGTAGAAATGGTGCCAGCTGTAATATTGTCCGCACTGATTTTACCCGCAAATACACCTTCAGAGTTGATAATGGTGCCACCCAAATTGTTCCAACCAATCTTTACGGAATCTGCAAATGTGACATTACCTTGTTGGTCCCAACTAATATTGCCACCGGCAACAGCTCCATCACCATTGACACACAAACGCCATTTATATCCGAATATGCCTAAAGGAGAAAGTGAAATAGAATCTGAATTAGCTGTAAAGCCTGTAACATCTGCAATCTTCGTACCCGTATATAGCATAGTGTTGTCAAAGTTCCAGCCAGCTATACTACTTACATCATCACTCTTGATTTTGAAAAGTTTCTTACCATTCAAATCATAAGCTGCTAATTCTGCACCATTATCATTAATGTTGATATAGATACCACCGTTAGAGTCGATAAACTCTTCCAATGATACAGATGCACGAGAATTGAAATTTGCATTGGCACTTGCACTCATGTACAAGCCGGTCACAGAACCATCAGAAACAAGCGCAACATTATTGGTTGACAAACGGTTTGGATTCAATTTCCAACCCACAATCTCACCGCCGTCATCAGCAGCTGAGAATTTGATTTTACCTCCCATAAATGACATATCGCCATTCGAGTCGATATACCACTTGTTGCCACGAAGACCCATAGAACCAAGCGTAATGCTTCCAGATCCACTTGTATATTGCTGGGCAGTATTCATTTTATCACCAGTCCAAATGGCTACATCATCAAAGTTCCAGCCGGCAATAAAATTCTGATTACCTAATTTGAATGTGCAATGTAATGAAACTTCACCGCCATCTACGCCAGTCATCGGCAAATAGCCTTCAAGTCCATAATCATTTGCATTATTCCAATACATTTTGACACCGCCATTGGAATGTACCCAGAAGGCATGAAGGTCGGCATCCCAATCATCCATAGCTGATTCACCAGAATTAGCAGCAACGCCCACATAGTTGTGATTAGCATCAAAACATATAGATCTGCTTTTCAATACGTGGTCGCCAATATACCAGCCTCCGATTACACCATTATGAGAAATGATAGTTCCAGCAAATTCAGCACTACCATCTGCATAAAAGATTACATTGCCTTGTGCAAAAGTAGCCTCTCCTGACTTATACAATCCCCAAACAACATTACCATTCTTATCACTGGAAATGATGGAGCCTTCAGATAGTAACTTTAATGTCCCATCTGCTGTTTGAATACCTCCATTGTTAATATCCCAGCCGCCAATATGACCGCCAGTTTCGTTGATATGGAATATATCTTCGCCTTGTTTGTAACCGTAAATACCAGCACCATTATCACTGTCAGGTCCAATATATACGCCAGTCAAAACCTTCAAATCAGCTTCTGCTTCTACCTTCTTGCCAACAAATAGTTTCGGAGTAATAAGGTATGTGCTGCCAATTGTGGTTTTATTGTTTTCCCAGTCCTTAATCCAGTCAAGCATAGTTGATTCACGCATAACTGAATATTGGAAAATAACGGTAGCAACGAACTCATCCTCGGTTGCAACCTCTGCGGTAACTGTGCCAGACAAAGCGTCAACTGGAATATCAGTAAGAGCCAGCCGCTTCGTTGCATCTGTACCACCAATCTCATACTTTATTCCTGCGTGGCTGGGTGTTATGGAAGTAATTGTGAATGGGACTTTAACATCGCCCCTAACAACTGTAATATCACAATAGGCATCATCTAAAACAGGGTGAGTGCCATCAAAATCCGCTTTGATAGCACATACGTTAGGGGTGGCCGATACCGTATAAGCATCGTTCACATTCACCAACGTAATCATACCTTTTGCTATTGTTGCCATATATAATTGTTTTAAGAAGAATAGGAAGCGAGCAGCCCTAAAGTTGTTCGCTTCCTATCAAATTACGGGTATAAAACTGAGTTAATCAATGGCTTGTAAAAACGAATCCGCAATCGTTTTAGCAAACCTTCGATATTCTTGCATCATATTAAATTCTGCAACCGCTTCCGCATCTTCCGGGTCAAGCAAGTAATTGTTAATAATTGCTTGCATTTCATCGTCTCGATACTTCTGCCTAATCAACGTAGAAATGACTGTAGCGCGGTCAAATTGGCCGACTGGAAGGGTTACTGTGTTGTAACGATACCTTTGTCCGTTTTGTGCCTCGTTACCATCCTGTTCTTCGACATTGAAGTTAATGGTGTAAACTTTCTGCCCAAGGTGACGTTCAAATGTAACGAACTGGGGTGGACAATCTGTGTAGTTATACGTTAAATCCATATTCTTCTATAAGTTTTGTTGAAACCTCATATTGCTGTTTGATTTTGACTACCTGAAAACGGCCTTTTACATAACACACCTTCCAGAAATACTGGCAGTCATTGAAAGCACCGCGTCTTATGCCATAACTATTGCAATGGATGAGAAATCCAAAATAGCTATTCATTCCACTAACAGCTCGTTCAAGTTGTAGTAAGTCCATCATATCAGGCTCATCACTCTCATATACACGCTTGCATATCTTGTCTAATACTGCAATCGCATTGTGCATTGAACCGACTGTACGGTTACTCAAATATGTACGATAGCGTTTGATGACACTGCCAACAAATTTGACTCCTTTCTTGACTTCCTGTAAATAGAACTTATCAATATGGAGCTGGATGTGAAGCGTGTCCGACAAGTATTTTGATGCAAGATGATACAAGTCAATTATGTCTTGCTTGCGTGGACCTGTGATGCAAAAATCATCTACAAAACGAATATATCTACAATCACGTTTTCCACATTCTTGCAACATATACTCGTCAAAATAAGACATATAGAAATTTGCAAAAAGTTGACTGGTCAGATTCCCAATTGGCATACCAGTCATCGGTTGAGCATAAAATAGACTTTTATGTTTCTCCAGTTTGTCCCACAATGTCAAATCGCCTCGTCTTTCACAATCATTCTGAGGAGCGTGACGAATCGTTGCTTGTGTCAGATAAATTAATGTTTCAATATCATCGCCTTCATAATTCTGACGTATAAACGGTATTAATAAATCTTCTAACACCTGGCAGTCAATGCTCATAAAGAAAGAACGAATATCAAATTTGCCAATATAAGCCTCATACTTGTAGTGCTTACTGACAATCTTCATATCGTTGCTAAGTTTCTCTACAGCTTTTGTGGTACCGTATTCTTTACGACAATTGAACGATACATTGCCTTGCTCCTGGAAGCGTTGTTCAAACAAAGGCTCCAAACGTAAACATATCCAATGCTGTACAATTCTATCTCTAAAATTGGCCGCGAAAACTTCTCTAAGTTTAGGTCTGGTAACTACAAAACATGTACTTGTTGTTGGTGTATATGTTCTGGAAATTGCCTCATACGCTAATCTTGGAATGTCTTCTTCGGCAAATAACCTATAAAGCGTACATTGATGACTCGTCTTTTTATGTCTACAACAATCGAAAAAGGCATCTACCCAACCTTGGACTTCGTTTTCAAATTCACACACAGCCCTAACTACGTTACTGTTATACTTGTTGTTGTTGTTGAAGTTACCATTGGAGAAGTTGACGTTCCATGCGTTAGTCTGGTTGTTCTCAGAACTACTCCAGCGGTTCGAGGCTGATGCTGCGTGTACTAACTTATTCTTAACTAAATCATGAGATCCAGTGACACGCCCATTTAATAAACTGAGTCCGCTTACTTTCATACGTATATGTCAGTGGGATCACTTGCACTTTTTTAATGTTGCATTGCGCCATAATCCAAGCTCAGTATAAATCTTATTCATACAGAGAGAAAAATGTGCGAACTGTTTGTTGGACAGTACACGAGCGTGTCCATTTATATCGGAATACTCTTTTAGTATTCTTACAATCGTTTTCACTCTTGTCAAATGAACATGCGCTGTGTCAATGCAGTCTAAACGCTCTTGTGCAGCGTCTCGGTCCGTTTCCAGTCCTAAATGAATTGCAATCAGCGCATCATCAATTGCGCCAGAACACAAATGCACATAATGTCTTAGGACAGGAGAGTTGGGTGTTCTTCCACCTACGGGAATCCACCACATTGCCAAGTTTTCGACAGCTCGATAAAGAGAAGATTGAAAGACTGTTTTTGCCATCTTTGTACGCTATAGGTTAATTTTTACATCAGTTGTTTATATATGAATAGAATTTTATCTTAGGGGCGGTTGAAAGAACCGCCCCTAAAAAACACTAAAATGCACACACAGCCCTAACTACGTTACTGCCAGACTTGCTGAGGGTGAAGAAGCCACCACCGGAGAAGTCGACGAGCCATGCGCCAGCCTGGCCGTTCTCAGAACTACTCCAGCGGTACGAGGCTGTATAATCGGACATTACTCCATTGTTAATTGCCTTTGCAAAGACATTCAAGTCAGAAGCAAGACCCTGGCGATAATACCAATACTGACGGCACAACTCACCGATAGCTGGTAGATACCAGTTATGAGCTTGGAATTTAGGTGACAAAGTTTCACCCTTCATTACTTCAGGCTCATACGCATAACAATACGAAGCTGCCGGCCAATAGTATTGCTGGTATTTAGCCGCATTGCCATTGTTCTCAATGATTGCGCTAATCAACTCTTTAAGGTTATCCATTTCAGTCTTGATACGGACACCTCCGTTGAACTGCGCTGCTGGGATAGACAAACCAGCTGCATCAAGCACTTGATTACGATGAGCGATAATTGCTAACGTGTGATGCAAACCACTCGGAGCCTTTTCTCCTGCATTGATTCCAGCACCTGCTACATCAAACAGAGATGCAGACAAATCACGTAATCCAATATCTCCAGCACCTGTATTTTCACCTAATCCTGTAACGAAGCCGTATTTGTCACCAGTATCAGGGTCACGATAGTTATCGTCACGAATATAGTTGGAAGAGTTATTTTCTTTCGCGGGAGCCAAGCCAGTTGCACTAAAGTTGGTAATTGTTGCAATGTCGTACACGTTACTGATACCGTCAAATGTGATACCTGTAATACCATTAGTATTATCACCACTAAACAGTCCCCAAGGAATTGATGTACTGCTATTATAACCCTTGATGTCTTCCAGAGCAACCATACGTCTGTCAGGTACACCATCTGCTCTGTCAGTTTCACCCAGATAGAAACAGATACCAACCACTGACTTCAATGGATTGTTCATGTCACTATAGGTGCCATCAGCAAACACATAGTCACCTAAAGCTGCTGGACGGTCATAGAGATACAGTGGCATGGTTGACACAATTTCCTTATCAGTTGTTGTAATCTTACAAGTCAATTGAACTGTCAATGCAGTTTCACTTACCTTGCTAACAGTTACAATACCTGTCTTTGGATCAACTGAAGCATACGATGAAGCTGACATAGACCACTCTAACGCTGTAAAGTTATTGGCGTTTGGACTATTAGGAATCAACGTAAACTGTCTGGTTCCAGCACTTCTGAACGTATTATCACCTGCAATCTGTGCGCTATTGATAGCACGCTGAACATACGAAATTTGTAATGGATTATCTGGAGAGTCGATGTTGCCAAACTTGACAATCAACGCTTTCTTCAGCTCAAATGTCATATATTCTACAGAAGACATAGTGATTTGGCCTGTAATTTTAACGTCATCAATGTTAGACAGCCAAATCAAGAAGTCAGCTGTAACATCAGTCCATTTCACATCACGTACTTCAAGTTTACGGAGCTTACGATTGGTGTCAGTCTCATTGTGCTTTGCATCATACAATTCTGCAATCGTATTATACAAATCCAACTTACCAACATTATCACCAATCACAAATGATGTCAAGTATGTGTATGCGTCAAGAGTCAATGTGTTCAAGCTGGGTAAATCCTTAACTTCTAATTCAGTCAAGTAACCACCAAGTCGTACTTCTGACAACAACTTAGCTGTCGGGAATATTACAGATGTAATCTTAGTGCCTCTTAGGTCCATCGACAGCAAACGAATACTTCCACTCGCATCCAACTGACCGCCCAAAAGACTTTCACCGTTCAAGTTCAACGATGTAATCAAGGGTGTATTGATATTCAAACGGCTTGGTCTAAACTCAGGATTACCAGTAGGAGTTGCCACGATTTCAACAAGTCGTTCACCGTTGATAGTAAAGTCATTTGTCGGATTCACTGACAAGTCACCCAAGTTACCGAATGAACGGTAATAGTTACCACCCTTCAAACCGCATACAGTATCACCCAGAGCACCGCTATCATCAACAACAAAATGATAGGTTTCTTTTGGTGCCACACGAACATGAGGATTACGCAATGTTTGACCTACACGAGCTGTTGGATATAAATACTGATGAGGCACAACATCCAGCACTACAGTAGGACTGCTACCATCAATACGAGGATATGTGTTGAAACCAAAACCGTTATCACCAGTCAAGCTGAACTCTCCATAAGCTGCATACGAAGACATATATACCAAACGGCGTTTCATATATTGTCTTTCAGAAGCTAACTGGTCTCCCAACGACTGTGTGATAGGCTTAACGCTACGGTCAGACACAAACTTCAATGATGTTGGGTACTCATAACGAATACGTGCAGTTTCATTATAAGCAACCGCTGGGAAGTATTTTTGGATAGAGAAGAAATACTTCTCCAATGCGCCCCATGCAGACTTCTCGTAACCCCTCTTCTGGTCCTCAGCTGTAATGAGGTCAGACATAGTGGTTAGAACAGTATTCATCATTTCAGCCATTTCAGTTGAACCATGCTCCCACATAAGCTCCATAAGATTGAACAATACATTACCACCACCTTCTGTGTACAGCAATTCACCATCATCAGAATATGGGTGCATACGGTCAATATAGTAAGGCTTAATCTGGTAGCCAGAGTTGTTGGTTTTGAAAATGGTATCAAGGTCATCTTGGTGAGCCTCAATCAAGTGAGTAACAGGATCGAGTACCCAATATGTGTTCTTTGAGTTGTTGTCAGTACCAGCTAAGAAGTGATTAACAAACGCATAGTGGAATCTCAATGACTTTACATTGAAATATTCTCCTATGGTAGCCTTTGCGTCTGCGACAATCGCTGCAATGAACGCAGAGTTCAACTCATCCCACGCACCGGCAGACAAACCGTTCAACGCACTTGGATATAGCGCACTCAAATTCTTGGTTTGGTAAATGCCACCCACATTCAATCCGGCAGGAACCCAAGTCTTATTGATGAAATCATAACGATATACATCATAAATTGCAGCTCCACCGCCAGCACGGGTCATCCAGTATTGCTTAACCGTATTGACTGTTGTATCTTCAAGGAAAACATCTAAGTTACCATCGGTATATGGCAAAATGTCTGGATTGTGCATGAACGCCCAGTTGAAAGCAGCTTTGTAATACTCGATGATGTTGTCTAATGGCTGATCCTTTACGTGACCTTCCTCATCATCTTCCTCGTACACAAGACCAGCGTCAAAGTCCAAGCATCCGTCACCGTTGTATTCAAAGTATTCTTCGTCAACATTATAGGTTACATTCTCGTCCCAAGGCACACGCATGTCAGTAAGTGGCTTGTTGTTATCAGAGCCTTCCAACATTGCAAAGTCTGCATGTGCTGGATTTTCATCATCATAACCCCAAGTCGGCTTATCCATTTTGCCAGGTCCGAAAGTGCCAAGACCATGAAAGACTGGTTCGGTATCATCTGGAGTCTGCAAGAAGTATAAGAACGGTCTTTCAATAACTGCAACACGTGCCTTTGGATCTTGTTGCTGCAATGAGTTTTTGCCCACAATCGCTGTATGAAGCAGGTTATACAATTCAGTCGCACCCTGCTTATGGCTTTGCATTGAAGACGCATAGTTGATTTTCAATACGAGTTTCTTAGCAGCCGGCACATCGGCAGCCAACTGATACTTCATACCATGATCAACGCCATTGCCGTCAACCCAACCGTCATCCTTAATCTTGTTACCATTGCCGTCAACCGTTTTGTTGACATCCCACTGAGGATTCCACCAATAATAGGTTTTTGCAGTTGAACCCTGGCCTTTGCATGGAAGCAAGCCATACTTCTTACCGATAGTACCGCTATACTCGTTGTCTGGAGTGCCATCAGGTTTTAATTGGGAAATTTCCAGCCAACCTTTCTGATCGCTTTGATTGGTATGGTTAGGCTCATATCCGTGCCATACAAGAACATTATACTTTTCCTTTGCTTTCTTGTAGCTAATCACACCATTTTCCATAATGTCATTTGCATCTCTGAAAGCAATCTTAGCGGTAGAAGTAGGCAGTGTGCTCATGTAGTCTTTCATGCACTCGTCTGCTGACAATACTTTCTTGTAGCAACGGATTGAATAGATGTCAATGTCCGCATCCTCTTGACCGATACGAATACCGCCATGTCCGGCACTTGTGATAAACTCGTTAGCGTTACCCAGTTCAAATGGGAACTCACGGTTAATGACTCCGTTGATGAATACTCGCACCAACGCTACAGTAGTTGTACTTGTAGTTGAAGAACGCAATGCGTGAACAATATTGATGGCAATATGAGTACGCACTCCTTCTTCCCAGCTAAAGTTCTGGTCAGCTTCAATAGACGAACTTCTTGTGAACAAGAAACCGTCAAGTGGTCGCATGTACAAACCGAGTGGTAGGCCAGTTGCAGCAACCAAAGAACAAATCTGGACGATTGGATCCACCTCATTGGTAATGTTACGTACCATGAAGTCAAACTCCAACGTCATACTGGAAGCGGTATTTGTCTTGAATGCTTCAAACGGCTCGTATGGAATAGTCAAATATTGGCCCGCAAGAACACGCAATACACGTTGTCCGTCATTGGATGTCACCCAGCCATCATTGACAAAACCAAAGTTTTCAAATTTAGCACCTGGAAGTTCCTCATTGTCTTTTGCGGCATTCAGAATGCGGTCAGGGGCAATTTCACTATTGTTACGGATCTTTGGGTTCAAGAAGAAATCAGCACCACTTGTAGGGCTAAACTTTTCCTTGTTGTCCACATTGATGATAGCAATAGAAGAGCCTGTACTTTCAAGCAAGAAGTCATGATATGTCTCATTGACTTTACGATATACATGCAAATAGCCATACACTACATCGTCAGAATCGTTCTCGATTTCTACAGTGGTGACGAAATCGTATGCAGTTTGAGGTTGGACGCTATCTTCGACACGCAAATACTCAGTGCTATCTGAATCGTCTGTAAGCACAAACGCCAATTCCATTTCCTCACCAGATGGGTTATACACAGCATAATCAAAAAGATTAGTCTGCTCATAGTTGGTGACATCTGTTTTGAGATTCTGAAGCAACAAATATGGAGTCATATTAGAAGCGTCTCTAACCACCATAATTGAGTTGGTAATGTGCTCTGACTCCAAGTAATTGCCATCACCATCAACACAAGTCAGCCAAGACTCAACTGTATGTACACCGTGAGTCAATAGCTTCACTGTTTGAGTTGATGAGTCAGTAATAGCTGGAGTAGTATAAGTCGCAGTAGTATAAGTCGCAGTACCTAAGTCATGCTCAATCTCTCGCACACCGCCATCACCTGAAATCTTTAAGTGCAACGTCTTTGATACACCGGCACCATACACATAATACGAGAACTGGAGATAGTCATTGGTTACTGGAAGATGGTAGTCTGTAGCCATTTCCAGTTGCAATGCAGTAAGAACCACTGAATCAAATATGATGTAGTTTGACTGAGTGCCGAATGACTCATCGACTACATATACACGCACACGGTTTGAGCCAGTTGCTAAATATGACGTAATATCAATAGCATCATAGCTTGCTGTTGCGCTCTTTGATGCTAAGGGCATTGAGCCTTTAGTAACCCATTGGCCATTTTCGTATGTCTGTATGTACAATGTACCGCTATTACCCGTATCATATCCACCAGTCGTACTGGTAAATAAGAGATGGAGGGCGATTGAGCCTGTAATACTCACCAAACTTGTCGTGCTGTCAGTGGTCTTCAAAAGGACTTCAGTACCTTCAGCAGTATAAGGCAATGTTACAGCTCCATCTGGGTCGGGAGTGTAGGTCTGGCTGCCCATCTTCACACTCTTCACACTTTTCTGGTTTTCTTGCACAGCCGCTACCAACCGCTTAAATTCATCAGCCGTCAGTTTCTCATTGGCTGGAATACTTTCTGTAGCTGCTTCCTGGCTGGCATTGTTCTGTTTATTAAGCAGATCTGAAATGTCTGTTGCCATAATTGGAGTGTTAAAACATTTAAGGAGAAGTTGGAACTCATCAAATGAATTTTATACGAATAGTGGAAGAGCATAGCAGATGTCAACCAAATTCTTCAAATTTTATCATGCAGCCGACCAGTATTCGGTCAAACTGCATGATAATATGTGGTTTAGAAGATAACAGGGAATGTGTATGGGAATACAGAGCTTCCGTTTTGTAATTCACAAATGAAAAGGTCAGAACCGCTAATTCGATACCCTAATGTGATAGTTGACTTGGTGCGGTCAATGGCTTCTTGAATCAAATTTCCGTCACCATCGTATTGAGCGTTATACCAATCTGTATCTTCATGCTCAATATCTGGAAGGTTGTATTTTTTCCAAACAAAGGTGAAGTTGTCTGCCACATAGTCTTCATCAACCAAATTGCCCTGGTAATACACCGAGGCTTTCAATGTGGTAGCACAGCGACCATTTTTGAACGAGTCTCCTTGCGTTGAACTGACTTTTACTGTATAGCCAAGAATGTATTGCTTACGTATTGTAAATGTATCAATATACACATTTGTGCCAATTGTAACCTCACATTTGACAGTCAACGAACTCTTGTCATTCCAGTACGAGCCATCGGGAAGGATAGTAAGTGTTTTTGCATTGGAGTTAGTGAACTTCACCCACTCATCGTCTCGCATATAATACCACTTACGTTGACTTGTTGTAGAAGAAATGTTTTCCTCAGTCATTGTCAACGTGATAGATTGTGGGGTAAACTGTGTGGATGAAGAAGACTCGTCTCCAAACAATGTAAAGGTATCTGGACCAATAATCTTAATTGATTTTGGCAATACAGCTTGCTGGAATGAAGAGCCAAGGTTGTTCCAATTCAATGTCACCTCATCGCCAAACGTCACCTTTCCATTTGCACCCCAAGAAATATTCTTGTTGGCCAAATATCCAGAGCCGTCAGTGCGAAGAAGGAATGAGTTACTGCGTGTACCGATACTGCCTTGACCGTCAAAGTTCAATTGCAGTAATGGATTTTGAATCGTACCGCCAACACCACCTCGATTAAACCATGCACCATAATCCTCAGTGAAATTCAATATTTCATCTGTAGGCTGATATTGCGTGACAGTTCGGCCCAATTCAAGCTGTGGTGCTGTAAAGTACACAATGTTCTCATCCGGCACTAATTCATCTTGTGCAACGATAGCATTATCATCCGATATTGCATCGGTATTAGGCTCTACAAATGTTGGGTTGATTGATATTTGCAAATCGTTACCTTCTGCATCAATCAATTCAAACGGTACATGAAGACGGTGCCACCCATGCGTGTCTTCATTGTCAACCTGGAGAATGCCTACCAAATGTCCGTTCTGCAAGACCTCCAATTGACATGGTGCTTTCGCATACGCCCAGAAAGAAAAGCAGTAACCTTTCCCAATACGTTTCATCAACCAATCAGCATTCTGAGCAATCATATCTGCCTTCTCGGTAACAGCATATACATTACCGACTCCAGTAGGATTTACTACGTTCTCGCTCACCTCAATAGCATTTATAAAATTGACATCGAGTGAGTTTATGAACGCATTGCGATGGATTTTACCCGCATAGAAAGTAGAGCCAAAACCATTTTCATCACCAGCAGTCAATGTGCCGGAGATATGTGCAGACATAGATGCAAAGAACTTTTGCAAATAGCCTCCATATCCATCCAATTTGCCGAATACTGGGTCATGAACACCATCCAACTTACCTATACGCATTTGGCTTGCGTCCATGAAAGTAGCAACACTGGAAAGCAAGATGATATTCAGGTCTGCTATCCACACTTCGCTATCAGTTGCCATATTGGATAAATCCAATTTGAAAGAACGTAAGTGACGGCCAGACCAATCTACTGTAATAGCATGAAGTTTATACTGCCAGTCTGTAGTAATATCAACGTCACACACACCATCAACACGAACATCATCAATATAACCCAATGAAGCTGTTGCTTGCATTGCAGACGATGCTTTTATCTTATACGAAATCAATACTCGATTAGGGTTTGCGACATATTGATAAAAGTCTTGCTTCAACCCAATAAAATCGCTACTCGAAACACCGTTTCGTTTTATATGACAAATTCTGGAATGTTCTGTGTAGCGTTTTGTGTAATCACACGATACGCAATCAATTCCATGTACGACATATTGAGCAGTAGAATCTATTTGCTCTGTATTTGCAATATTTTCGGGCCAACACAAACTTGCATTACGACCAATTCCATCTATAATATCCATATATGGGGCCTGGTCATCTGTTGCGGTCAGATACAACGCACCTGAACGGTCTGTGTCAAACAAGTTTGTGATTCTGGCAAAATCCAAAATCTCGCTTTGTTTAGGCACATCGCCTTCCAGCAATGCGCCTATAAAATATGGTTGTTCTTGCTTCTGGTTGTTAGCGTCAATAATTTCATCAACGCCATAATCCATTACACAAAGCAACGAATAGATAAGATTTTTGCCGTCAAAATATTGTCTTCTGACTATATCGCCAGTTTTTAATCCTTGCGTCTTTTTAGAATCATGACGCAATGAGATTTTATACTTCTTATAATCAAAAACAGACATTATACAATCTCTTCAACTAAGTCTCCAGAGCAAGAATCACTTACCCATAGAGCACCATTTGTTACTGAATGTTTTTGAACTTCCAACTCATAAAATCGTGCCTTTTTACGAATTGTCAACTCATCGAATGTTGCTGAATATCCTCCAACCAACTCATCTTGTGCAATGGCCCAGCCATACCCGGCAAAACCACTGGCAAATCTCATGGAGCTTACATTATTAACATAATAAGCGTTTCCTGTAAAGCGTAAACCATCAGTAAGGCCCTCAATGAAAGCACCATCATCAAAGAATAGGGTATTTTCAATTAAGCGAGTTTTATATTTCTCACTAATTATTGAAAAACTGTCACTTTCTACATGCTTGTTGAAAGTAAAGAACTCCGCATCTGTATCGAAATTCAAACTGGCCGACCACTCTTTACTTTGATCTCTGAACAAAGATGTAGTGGCCATGTAACGCATATTGAATGTAATACGCTCTGTTTGTGGCAGACCTTCAACCAAGACATGTACGTATGGTAAATCAAATACCACATCATCACTAAGGCTTCCAGTATTGATAATTGGCCCATTTGCTGAACCTAATCGTAAATTACGTTTTGATATAAAACCGCAATCGTTAGCATTGGTATAATACGTTTGCAATACAGTTGGACCTGAGTTGGCACATCCAGCACTGAATGAATTTGGGAAATTACCATCTCCATATTGAGTCACAATCGAGTAATCTCCATTATAATTTTTGATTGCGGTCTGAAGAGCGATGTGAACGGTTTTTGTTTCTCCGTCACTATCACCTAAATTCATAATCTTACCTGGAGCAGCAAAAGAAACGATATTGTCACTACCGCCACGCACCTTGATGATGTATGAGTTATAAAACTTGATACCATAGCCACTCCACAACGCTAAATCTGTAGCCAACTGGATATATGCAGCAGATTCTTCGCTCTCCTTGTAAGAATACAATAGTTTCTGACCATCTTCTCCAAGATCAAATCCTTTCAAAGCCGTCAATCTGCCATTGTAATTTTGCGCACCGTCTACAGTCAAATCGCCATAGACATGTGCATCTCTCATATCCCAGTCAGTCGTACTGTTATTGCTATTGCCAGCATGATAATATTCATTATTGTTATTGAAAATCCCATTGGCACCAATTGAAATAATGCCAACAGTCAAATCGCCATCAATCGCAACCTTACCAGTCATGTGAATATCCTGAGAGGCGATATTTAAGGCATCGTCTTTGTAGAATATACTCTGCTGATTTGAGAAAAAGAGACCGTCATTACCAATATTGAGTTGGCCACTAACAGTCAAGTATTCACTAACTGTTAAATATCCATGAATATTGGCTGCTTGCTTATCGTTAGAATCAAGCGTTGTTTCAAAGATAAGTTTATTGCCACTACCAGCCTGGAAGCCGTACAATGCACCTAACGCACCAGTCATGGAGTCACCTGAACGTGACACAAAACCTACGTAAGAACCGCCTCCTGAGCCACCACCGCTAACAGAGGACATAATAGCATTTGCCATCATGTAAGCAGAGTTTTTCATCAAAATCGTAGAATGGTTTGCAAGCCCTTCTTCAATTGCGGCAGTATCAATCTCACCGCTTTCAGTAAGTGGTGGGTTGGTTACATAGTCTGGGCCGTCACAAAGGTTTGCGGTGCGCATACCTTCATAAAATCGGCTGTACAAGTCGTATAAACCTGTGGTTTTATCTAACGCCGATTCATCAAAGTTTAATTTTGCTTCAGCCATTATTTCTGAACTTGTACTTTCTTAGTTAAGAATCCACTATGAGAAGACTTAAACGCATCAATTTTAGCCTTCAATGATATAAAGCTGGCCATATTTACTGGAGGCTGTGGTCCCATCATGGTGGGGGTCATAATTTGCCCAAGATACCCAACCAGTTCAGATAATATGGTTGCCAATTCCACACCAAGCACAGCATCATCAGTAGAAGAATCGCTACCAAGAAATACTGTACCATCTTCAATTTTTACCATAGAGCCACCAAATTTGGAGGTATGCTGCTCTTCATCGAGAATGGTTTCTGCCTTATTGTGTTTCAGATGAATCTTTTCTTGATCCATCATCATGGAACTTTTATCGTCACCAACAACAGTTTCCACCTTCTCACTATCCATCAAATGCTTGGTGTGATTTGCTTCATCCTCACCTTGCACTTCAGTAGTAATAGAGTCTTTGAGGTAAGTAGTCTTTGAAAACACTCCAGTCTCTTCCAAATCTTGAATATCTGGTGAGTCTTCGCTTCCCTCGTCAAACTCCTCGCGTTCCCTTACACCAACTGTGATTGTATCATGAGAATCAAGCTGAATGACATCAACGTGTGAAAACATTGAAACATACTCAGTCTTGGTTTCAGGATCAATAGAAATCACGACTTCTGAATATAGCTTTGGGATTATCAGCAAGCCATTTGCATTGTCTTGTAACGCACTCAAATAAACCCCTTCATGGTAGCCGATTTTCTTGTCATCGTTACTTTCCATTGACAGACTGTAATACTCTTGCACATCAATGGTTCCAGCCAATTCTCCGTCTGTATGTATTTTTGCTACGAAACCTACAGTTTTCCCGGTATCTCGGATAGTGCCTGTAGATTTGTTCACCAAACCATGCAAGGCAATCTTTTGAATCGCCTCACGAATGATTTGGTTAGAACTTAAATCTGGATGTTTCTTCTTTGTCATTTGCTATCAGATTTATCTTTTGCAATACAATATGGCAATTTAATTTTTTGACGATAGCCACCAACTCCAAAAGTTGTGTTCACTTCGTCTACTAAATAATAGCCATTTTTTTGTGGGTGAAGTTTGTCTGTAAGATGAACTTTTGTACCCGTTCTGAGAGCTAAATCGCCAAACAGTGTCAATGTACCTTCAATACCATTCATGTTATAGCTTTCAAAATACTTGATAGCTTCTTCAAGCAACGCATCATGACTAATGCCGAGCTTGCGTGACATATATGGTATGACAGTGTAAGTGCTTAAATCGACCTTATCTTTCGACTTACTCAAACATGTTGCACCCAACTTCTGAGCTTTCTTCGACAGTGTGGTTTCATTCATTACTTGCCATTTGTCCTTTGTAGGCTTAGAATCATCCCAGTTAGGATTGCGTCTAATGGTAATATGATAAAACTTATCCTGCGAGTCAAGGCATGTAGCTTCAACTGCAAGGAATGCTTTATCGGTATTCATCAGCGTCAATCCATTGTTTGCAACATGGTAATCAAATAAGATTTCTGGAACCTCAGAAGATTCGTCTCTTATCACAGAATCTTTGCCAGCATTGGAAAAATAGGAACGGCCTACTGCAATGCATGGCTCACCATTATTGTCTTTGACATAGGCAAACACTTTGTACTTACCCCATTCGGTCAATACATCTGCCACAGTAAGGTCAGTAGTCAAACTAACCTTACCAATATTAATGTCACATGACTTGGTATCTGGATGAAGACTCAATCCAGAGTTTTCAAGCAGTTTGTACTTTCCATCAGATGCCAGAAAATCATTAACGGTCATGTTTTTTGATGCCGGCACTTTAGGACATGAGATTTTTTTCAAACCGCTTGCAAGGTTTTCACACTTGATTTCAATTGGCGTATCAATACTACATTTTGTTATGTAGCCATCGAACATGGTTACAAGATGTTTCTTGTACTCTGCCAACTTGCTGGAATCATTGTGAATTGATTTGCCATCTTTGTTGACTTTAGCCAAAGCTGCAATTTTTGGATCTGTGGTGTAACCCAACATAATGCGAATACGTGAGCCAACCTTAAAGTCAGTCACCTCAGCTTTTTTCGAGTCTGTTCTGGTGGTAACAAGCACACCAGAGTCTTCAATTGTTGCAGATACATTAGAGTTATACTCTTCACCATTTAATTCTGTGAGCGTTTTCTTAATAACGGTTCCACGAGGAAATTTGACAGAAGCCGTACCGATTAATTTTCGGTACGACTCTTCAATTTCTACCTCTGCCACCTCTGTAATTAGGCGTGGTGACGCAGGTTCCTCCATAGGCTTTTTAGGATCCGCTAAATCCCAAATTTGAATCAAGCAAATTAGGATATGAAAACTTGGTTGACCTTGGATTGCTGCCATTAAATATTCTTAACTAAAGCATCAAGACCTGTGGTAGCAAATGATGAAATTGTGCTTGATGCACCTCTTGCTACGGTCTCTGCCAATTTGCTATTCAAGATAAATTTATACCACTTATTCATCGGGCTTAAAGTCAACTCTTCGTTTAAGATTGCGATAGTGTCCTTAGTTACAATAACATCTTCATCAGGTTCAACAGCAACACACGTAAAACTGTATGGCTGGATGTTCTTGTACTCCGATGGTGGAAGACTATAATCCTTAATCAACACCTGCTCAATATTGAACTGTTTGAACATAAAGTGATTTACTTTCACAACACCTCCATATTGCATAATCTGAATGAACTTCTTCACATCATTTTCTGGGTATATACCGTCTTGATTAGAATTAATCTCACCAGAAATAGAAAAAGTCAAATCACCTCCTGCAATAAGTTCTTTACGGGTATAATCTCGTCCCTGCACTGGTGTTAGAACAATATTTTTTACGCTCTGTGTACTCACACGAGGTGCTAAGTCTATAAAACATACAGTTTTAGTGGTATAGGTCTCTTTTAATCCAGAAGTGGACAACTGCCCAGTATCATCTGTATATATATAAGACACATCGTTCACTTCTACAGCAGTATCAGAATCATAATATAAAATAAGAGATTCTTTGATCCAATTGCCGTATTTATCTTTTGCAACAATGGTTTTGCCTTCTGATGTCTTAATTGTACCCCAATCTTTAGACTGTGTATGGCTCCCTTCAATTAGCTTGAAACGGTTTTTGTCTTGTTGCTTCAATACAGTGTCACGAAACTTATTCTCTAAGTACCTTTGGTATCTTGGGAATAACTTATGAACCTCACCTTCGATAATCTGTGCGGCCATTTGTTTTGCGACATGTACTGCTACATATTTGTATGCCCTGTTGTTCTTGTATGTTAAGTTACCGTCAACCCCTTTGAGGTAACGGTAACTTAAATTTGGTATCATTGATTCAGCAGAGCTTCCAAGCGAAAATTTGAGCGAACTCCACGCTCCACCCCAGTAACTCATTATCCGTGATATGTTTCATCAAAATCGTGTACTACATCAACTAAAGCCTGAGTAAGCTGGCCCTTCAAGTCAGCAATTACGGCTGCATTATCTGGATTAGACAAGTCAACAGACTCGACATTCATCAGATTTTCAATTTTTACTATCACCTGTTTTGGTGCTGCACTATTGTTATTGTAGTGCGATTTATAGTCAGAAGATTTACTTCCACCGGTAATGGTTGGTTGCGTTGGTGTACCATTGTTCTGTGCGACTAACTTTTTCTGCATGTCTGCATCTGACATCGGTAACATAACAACATTGTCTGGAACCCATTGACCATTTTTGAACGTATATTTTACACCATCCAACGTAACAGTTGAACCATCTTTCGTCTGTTGTTTGGTAGGATCGCCATAAGACCAAATTTGGTTATTAATATAACTTTCAAAATATGGACGAATACTTGGAGACAGTTTGTTTACAGTATCAATGATACGTTCATGGAACGATAAGAATGTTTGACGAGCCTGTTCAGCAGTCAGCTTAACATCCTTTCCGTCAATATTTGCAGTAATGCTACCCCATTGGCCATTCTTGAATCCAAAGTTTTCCATGAATTTATCACTACCAAACTCGCCATATCTTTTAGCATTGAAAATATCAATACCACTTTGCAACAAGAATGTCTTTGCCAACTCGTCACTAATGGTTTTGTTTGTATCATGAGACTGAAGCACTTTCACCCAAGTGGCCATCAAATTTGCAGCTGCTGTCTGAGGATTTGTCCATGCAAACTGCTCACCCAATGTATTATTGAACGCTGTGACATAATGATAGCCTCGTTGATTCTCTGCAAAAGAGTTACTGCCAATGGTTGACATACTCCAACCTGCTGATCCAGGAATAATGTTGTCATGCTTATTCTGCTTGAATGCGTTCAACTGACTGATAACAGCATTAAAATCTTCAATACTGGATGCCTTCAAGAATCGGTTTTGGAAGTCAGCAATCGTTTTCGACAATTCTGTACCCTCACTTGTATCACGTCCTAAGCCATATAACAATCGAGCTGCTGCTATTGCTTCGTATGTGCGTTGATTACCACGTCCAAAACCAACACCGTTGTATGAATATGTTGTAAAAGCGTTTCCATATCTATCCAGATTCTCCATAGACCTTACTATCATTTCAGCATCCAATGAGCCATCTGGTCGGTAAATAGAACCAAATACGGCAGTTCGTGCATCATCTTCAGATGCCCAAAAACCAAACGCTTTGTTAGCATTATCAAAGATTGCTTTATGAGTCTTTGAGAACGGATCTTTGTTGACTTCATCCTCAGCGGTCTTCATCAACCCTAATTGTTCTTTCATCAATTCAACATGCGCACTAATAGCATCATTAACGTCTAACTGCTTGTTATATACAATAGCCAAATACTTATCGGCCATCGTTGCATGTTCCGAATAATTGATACCATTCAAGTTAGATGTACTGCCGAGGAATCGCTCATTTGCTGCTGTAGCCTCGTCTATAGCTTTCTGGTACTTATACCAGGCATATCCTGCTGCTCCAATGGCTCCAACTATTCCTACTACTGCACCAACAGGGTTTGCAATTAATGGCCACAATTTAGGAAGTAGGCCAACAAGTTTCATAGAACCCCAGCCACCAAGAATGCTACCACCAATTGTTCCCAATGCACTAAGACCGCTACCTTCTTCTCCTAACATAGAACCAAGATATGCACCACCTACTGCACCTGCAATACCGGCACCACCTGCAACATAAGAACCGATACTGCCACGACCAGGGTACATCCTATTAAATCGTTCTACAACAGCTGGAGAGTAACCACGTGAGCGTGCAACAATATTCAATAATGCGTTAGAACCGAATACTCGTTGAGCTGCATTTGCAGATTGGATATTCTTTGACAACATGCCAAACTGCATAGATAAGCTACCAATATATTGAATTGAACGACCAATCCATGTACCAAAATCAAACAATGATTTGAATATACGCAAAGGAACAAGGATAGATGACAATTTTACTTGCCATACCAACCACAACTTAATGAAGCCACTAAAACGCTGATAAATATCCAGAATAGTTAATGCGAAGTCTTTCAAGAACGTCACAATCTCCATTGTAAGGGTTGCCATTTCACGCAATGCCTTCTTTGCATCATCGGTCTTCAACCAACTCGTAACACTTGTGATGAGTTCACGGATTGGGCTATTCATTTCTTCAAACACCTGCATACCTGTTTCAGTAAATGCTGATGTCATCTGATACCATAAACCTTGAATGGTATTTTTCTTTTCGTCTGCAAGTTTGCCTACAATACCATCTGAAAGGAAATTGACGGACACAATCTCATTCCACTTATCCACATTCTGAGCAAGTGACACGGCACCCTGAGCAGCAGTTTTATGGAACAGTTTGTAGAAATCATCAACGTACAAATCCGCATTCTTCAAATCCTGGAAGATTTCAGTCAATGGGCGCACTCTACCATTCTCATCTGTACGCGATACACCAATACGTTCCCAGTTAGTTAACTGTTTCTTTGTTGGATTCACAATATTTGCCATAATAGTACGCAAAGTTGTACCGGCTTGTGAACCCTTAATACCAGCATCACCCAAGATACCCATAGCGGCTGTTGCCTCTTCAAATGACACACCACCAGCAGACAAAAGGCTCGCAGAATACTTATATGCTTCTGCAATTTCAAGCAATGTGGTATTTGACTTTGTGAAGGTCATGGTCATAATGTCAGCAGCTCTTCTAACCTGACTGGGGTCGATTCCATATCCTGTCATAATGTTAGTTACAACGTCTGCGGTTTCACCCAAATCGGTATCGCCGACCAACGCAATATCTGCAATAGGAGCAATTGATTTGTTAATTGCTTCTACATCAAAACCAGCCATCGCCAAGAACTTAGCAGCATCTGCTACCTGTGGCGCAGTAAATTTTGTCTTGACACCGACATCACGTACAATGTGCTCCATCTGAGAGAAACGCTGAGCAAATGTATCTTTGTCTCTATCGTGAGTTCCCAAAATGTTGCGTGCAGTAGCCATCAAATTGTCGTATTCAGTGGCCTCTTTAATTGTTGTTCCAATCAAAGATCCTAAACCTGTAATACCATACGCGATACCCATACCTTTAACAAAATCCAATGCACCAATACCACCAGTATCAATCATTGTATGACCCAATGCTTGATAACTGTTGAGGCTCCTCTTAGGACTTGGTATAACAGCTGGCGCGGGCTTAGGACGTGCTACAGTAGTACCACTACTACGGCTACCGCTTGTGCGACTGTTTCCAGCAGGTGCTGGCCCAGTAGTGACATTCAATGCAGCAGTCTTCTTTGCCAAACGATGAATCTTCTCCAGTTTGGCAATCGTAGCGTCAAGTTTTTTGTTTACTTTAGACGTAGCAATGTCCAGTACAGGTGCCTTGCGAGACATCTGATTCAGCTTATTCGTAACAGCCTCAATCTTTTTCTGGAATGCAGTCAACTGCTTCCCAGCTTGCTGCAACTTATTAGTTGCTTGCTGGAAGCTATTGAGTGCCTGAATTGCAGCCTGTGACCGAACATTTATGTCATAATTAACTACATAATTTTCTGCCATTGTTATTTGAATTATGTTTTTGAAGAATAGAGCCTACGAGAACATTTTGGTTAATAAAAAGTCCCTATTGCCAAGAACATGACAATAGGGACGAAAGGAGATGTTATGAAAGAAGCCCAAGTGTGTTTGCTTGTTGAGTACGTAGTTGGTGGGCATCCAACCATTCTGCGTCATTCGCAATTATCGCAAATTCTTCATCACTTAAACTGTCAACATCTGTTCCTGGAAAGTAATGTCTTACTAAGATGATTTTATGCCTTAGATAATCGTTATCTTTTACTTCCCAGGCTTTGATAAATTTACCAATTTACCATGACGCATTTCGATAATCTTGGTCAGCTGACCCATCAAACCGAAGAGGAAGAGTGAATCATCGTCCACAAGATCCTTGTCACCACCCAAGAAACAGTCCTTAGCCAAGTTGCGCATTGCTACAGCCTGGTTGGTCTGAGATGCTGCAAGGTACTTACTGAATGCCTGGAAGGTAGGCTGACGGAAGTAGCCGATGTACAATTCCTTATCGTCATAATCGCCACCCTCTACACAGATCGGGTACACTACGCGGAGCTTTGAGTCGTTTTTCTTCAACTCTGCTACAGTCTTTTCAATTTCTTTCTGTACTTCAGGAGTAATCTCCACCTGATTTACATCCAATGCTTCGTCTTTTTCCATATTGTTCTCGATAAAATTGTGAATGTTTTATAATGAATAGGATAAGTAACAATGGATGGTTTGAAAAATGGGTAGATATTTTCATACCTACCCATCACGATAAACTTTATCTAACAATTATGGAACGATTATTGAGCAGCAGCAGTGCTTGGAGTAATCTTGAACGGATTCAGATCAAATTCCTTAGTGATGTTGGTATCGTCCTGACTTGCTTCCATACCGTCCTCTGTGAAGAGACAACCCTCCAATGTTACGGTTTCAGTAGTCCAGTCATCAGTACCAAGCTCATTCGCAAACGAAATCACCAAATCAAACTCGCCGAGGGCCATCAAAGAACCCTTCAATGCTCGCAATTGCACCTGAGTGTTGTAGTCCATAGTGATTGAAGCCGTATATTCACGGTTTCCAAAACCTCTATTGACAGGCTCACCACCCAGACCGTAGTTGGTCTTTACATTGCGCTTGATGTTCCACTTGATGCCAGACACACCCTGTAAGATGGTTGGGTTAGCATTGTTTGAACCAGTCAAGGCAGGTGAAGTCAACTCAATCATTGCCCAAGAATAGGCTACGTTATTTACTATTGTTGCCATTTACCTTATTGCTTTAATACAAGACCTTCAGTAACCTTAATAGCTTTTGCAGTTCCGATAGGAACCATAGTGTACTGAATAATCAGTGTGTCATTTTGCAAAATGTTCTGATTAGCTGGAATGGTTACAGCACCGATACCGCTAATTTCCTCAGCAGCTACCATCGCATTCAAAATCTTAGTGATAAGATTTGTGAATACTGCAATCTGTGCAGCAGACAGGTTGCCGGTTGCTGGATCAACTTTGATAGGAGAGTTCACGTAAGGAAGTAATGCAGTACGCACAGATCTACGTGACTTATTGATTACACGGTTGCGTGAAATAGTGCGATAGTCACCATTTGAACAGGTTGTGTCTCCAGAGAAATACACGTGACCTTCAAGGCCAGAATACTTAACAAGGAATACATAACCTAACTCTTCAAGAGTGTCAAGCTGGATCTGAGACAATGATGAATACTTAGTTGAATTGGTCAACTTGCTATCAACCACCTCTGCATTACCGAAGCCAAACTCAACATCTGGGAAGTAACTGATGAGGTCGAAGTGCTGTACCCAACCGATTGATTCTGCCACGCTTGCCTGTGTCAAGCAGCCAAGAGCTGCACCAACGGTACCAATTGGAGTCTTAGATTCCAATGCAATTTGCATACTTGTTACCTCACTGTCCAAGCCTTGACCCAAGAGTACAGATACGTAACGCGCGTCAATCACACAAGTAGGAATTTCGCTCCACACTACAGTGCTGTCCTCGCCAGTTGCAGTCTTCACCTTTGCTGAATTAGCACAAAGCAAGATGCTTGCTGGAGCATTGTAGTTGTTGGCCATGTTTTCAGCAACAGACTGCAAGTCACCTACGAGTGCTATGCTATATTGAGTTGCTGCTTCGTCCATCTTCTTCCACAAGTTCTGCTCAGTCCAAACGCCAAACTGGTTGATGATACCTAAAGAAGCCTTCTGCATATCAATCAACGCATCCCAGTTCTGTGAACAATCAGCAAACATTACGAACAAACGACCAGAGCCGCCAGCCAATGTGAAGAAGTGCTTGATATGGTAATAAGGAATACCATGCAAGAAATCCTTGCTTACGCCATCCTCATCCATCTCACCAGTGTATGCAGTGATACCTGCTTCAACAGCATCTTCAAGACTGTTAAACTCAATTACGGTGTCCTTTAATGATTCTGCTAATGTAGCACCAGGACCTTTAGTCCAGAAATCTGGCTGACCTGAAATGTCAAATAATAAACCGCATACCTTCTCGGTCAAGTTGGAAATGTCCTTTCCAATATTGCCATCGGTATCAGTCATATATACACCACCTAATGCCATTATGTTTTATGATTTAGAATTATAAAAAGGATTTTTGTAAAGAATAGCGTTACCACGCAATGAAGGTTTAGCACCTGGGGAGAACACGCGGCCAGTGCTGGTTACATACAGCTCAGGCATATTGTTGAACGCTTTCAGAATACGCTGCACATTTGCAGGAATCTCAGGTTCAGCAGCTGCGGCTTTCTTTTGCTTTGTTGCTTTCGCTACAGGCTCTTCATCCTTAACTTCAGTGACTTCTTCACTATTCTCGTCTGTAGGCTGCTCTACAGCCTCTTCAGTTGTTTCTTGTGTAGTTTCTACCACAGTTTCTACATTCTCAGGAGACTCAACTACTGCTGTTTCCGCTGCGGGAACCTCTGCTTTCTTCTTCGCCATAATTTGTTAAATTAAAAAAGGGGAATGGAGCCTGTTCCTCCACTCCCCAGGTTTATATAAGATATACTGATTTCAATTAAGCCTTAGCCTTGTACGCTGTCCAAACAACGATTTCTGAAGGAAGTACGATGTTAACATCGACCTTCATACGCATCTGGAAGAAGTACAACTCTGAGTTAGCCTGCAAACGCTCAACCTTTACAGACTCCTGGTCAGTAGCGTAGTCAACGCCCATCCACAAGCAAGAATCCATACCGGTAGTGAACTTACCGAGGAAGATTGTGTGCTCAGGAATACCGTTGATAACCACGATCTTCTTACCCTTGAAGCGATACTTGTTGACATCTGCATTCTCAGAATACTTCACGTCCTTAGCAGAAAGGTACTGGTCGTAAAGGTCCCATGCCTCCCAGCCCATAACGAACTTCAGGGCATTTGACTTACGCAAGTTCTTAGGACATGCAAGCCACATAGCGTAAAGAGCCTGCTCTACTTGCTCACCAGTAGTAAGAGTAGTGTCACCAGCTACCACAACCTGACCGCTTGCCTTCTCGTTAGCGTCTGCGCTATTGATGTTAGTGATTACACGAGCAATAGCACCATCGAAATACTTCATTGGGCCAGCCGCAGAATCGCCACCAATTACAGTGCTGTTTTCAGGGGCAACGATGTTACCGTCATTACCACCCCTCTTACTACACCAGATACAGTCACCAAGATACTCATCCTTACGGTCAATTAAGAGGTGAAGCATAGTTGCCTGTACCTTTGGATCGAGTTCACGGAAAATAAGCTCGCCCTCTGGTTGGAAAGGCTTCCAATACTCCTCAAAATCACGAGGATTAAACTCAAGATATACCATGAAGTCCTGTGGCTCCAAGTAACGCTCTGAATGAGTGTACTGGTTCATGCCATCAGCACCTACACCACCCTCAGTAGAAGTAGGGGTAGGCTTATTATCCTGGATAATCTTACCAAGCGATACATGAGGAAGCGTGAACTTCTTTTGTACGCCAGGCTTGATGTGTACAAGACCCTCACGGAAGGTGTCATTGCCTTGCGCGGTATATACCAGCAAGTCCTCTAAGACTTCGCCTGCGTAGGTATTACCTGCATAATTAATAGTTCCTGCCATTTATTTTTACTTTTTAGAATTTCTTAAATTCAACTTTGCCAACAACAGACTCGACTTGTTCAGCCATCTTTTCCTCTGCTGTCTTCATTGCATCCTGAACATGGCTAATGTTCTCAGGGTCATTTGCAATCTCCTTGCTAATCTTGTCACGACCAGGAATTGAAGCCAATGTAGCCTTCACCATTTCAAAATTGGTGTTTGCCATTGCAATCCATGACTCCTTAGCAGACTCATCAATTTTACCGGCCTCAATAGCCGCCTGTACTGTATTCTCAATCTCAGCCTCCAAAGCAGCCTTCTCAGCATCCTGATACTTCTGTAAAGAAGCCTTCACTTCAGCAAGTTCATCGCCCATGTTCTTCACTTCAGCCTCTTTGCCTTGGTACTTGATTTGCAGCTCGCTCAACTGTGACTTTACATCCTTCAAGTCTGTCTCAGCTTTAAGCAGATCAGTAATACGGTTGGAAACATTCGCTACTGGAACATCGTTAGAAAAACCAAGCTGTGCGCATACAGCACCAAAACTTACATTTTCTTTGTTTTCCATTACTTTTTGTTCTTGAAAATTTTGTTCATTTTGATTATGAATAGCAACTAACTTCTCCAGAAGTTTATTTTCATCAAGTTCTTCTGCCATAGAAGCCATGATGTCACGTAAAGAAGTTGCGCTTGTCACACCTTCAATTTGATTCTTAACTTTATCACACACCTGTTTTGATGTTTTCAAAATGTTATCTGCGGGTAAGATTCCTGCTTTCACAGCTTCCTTCGCGCTGAAATAAGTACCATCTGCATCCCCTTCGCCATCCATGATACTTCTTACCTTTTCTTTTGAAAGGCCGAAACACTTCTGATATATGGTCTCTAATTGACCTCTGAAGGCATTGACCATATTCTTTACAGTTTCATTATCGGAATCCTTATCATATATAAAAGGATTGTGAATCATGAGAATTGAATAGTCGTGCATATACAAATGGTCTCCAGCGGCCCAGATAATGCTACCCATAGAAGCGGCAATACCTTCAATCACGCAATCAACCTCAATCGGACAAGACTGGATGATAGAGAATGTGCTCATGCCATACATGACGGAACCACCATCAGAATTGATAAGCACCACAATCTTAGAAGGCTGTACGCAATTCTGCAACCACAGAAACTCCTCATTGAAGCATTGAGTGGAGTAACTATCTACAGGGCCAAAAAAACGAATAATAGCAGGAGCATCCTTATCTGCCTTACCTACAACATATTTCAATTTGTTTACGTCCATTTTTTCTTTGATTTTCTGAAGAATAGAATTTGTGGAAATAAAAAGTTGGAAAAGTCACATGATTATTTAATCACTGAAGCCTGCAACGTCCTCAATAGCTGGGTCTTTATGGTCTTCGTGATTGTCAACATTACAGTTTGGGTCTTGGTCTTTATGGTTTGTGAACGGAGGCATGACCAAATAGCGGTCTACATAATTCTTATATCTATAAGATGAATATTCCGAGAACCATACTTCATAGTCAATCCAAAATGGCTGAAGGCCATCATCAAATGATTCTGGCTGGTCAAAGTATGTTAGTTGAAACCGTTCAGTCAATGCTGGAAATTCCTTCTTTCGGTCTTGAATTGCAGCGTTAATTTTTTGGAACAGCGCGTAACCTTCCAGTTCAAAATCGGTGTCACTATTGTTTAAGCGATTGAGAACATATTGAATACGCATAGTGGCACGTCCTTCACCAACACGTGATTGCTGAACCAAGTATCGCACATCTATAAAATGTAAGAACACGGCAGGGAACGCAATTGCATACTCTTTGTTCCACTTGTTGTTTTTTAATCTGCTCAACTGACCATTGTTGAGTTTGATTGTTCTGAACAATGGTGGACTATTGGGGTCTTGATCATTCAATTTAAGGTCCCCAAGTATGTTCTTGACAGCATTAAACACTTCACAAAGTGCATTGGTAGCATACAGTTCTTGCTCTTGACTGACAGTGCTATCTGTAACAGTTTGCTTAATGGCGTTCTCTTCCTCCGGTTCAAGTGGTTTATATTTATCTACTATCATTTAGGAAATCCGGTAAATATTACTGCCGATAATTGAATCAATTTGTCTTTTAATACGGACGAATGTCCTATATACTGTCTTTGCACACTCGCAACTCCCGTTCTACCGTATGTGTACGTACCACTTTTAGCATTATGCACTGCTGCATAACAAAAGCCACGATGCCTTTTTGTGTGCTTGAATCCATTGGGGTCTGTATATATACGAACACCAGATGGATTGGATTTTTCAGAAATGTGCTTCCACTTAATTGAATTTTTCAAAGATGACGTTTCATTCAATAGAGGGTGCGTCTTTCTGTCTCTTCGAGGTCTCCAAGGCATTGAACCTGCGCTATTGAGACGTTTTAAGTCAAATGATTCCTGGAAAATGGATACCGCTGCACGGCCAGCCTGAATCTCAAAACTCCATACATTCACTTGGAATTTATGAGGCAAATGTCTCCATTGAGCAATCATTTGTTGAGGCGAAATTTGTTTGCCATTTAACTTCTTAGCCATTCCAGTATTTAGATTTAATTCTATCAGCTATAGACTGCAATGTTTGCTGATGTTCGTCTTGTATTTGGAAATATGGATGCTCATCAGAAAAAATTCTGCCACCTAATGCCACGCTCTCTTTGAATGTTGGATTGAACCACTCAGGTATCTCAGGCACACGAATAACGGCACCTTGCACATCCTGTAGTTGTCCTGTCACACTATCTTCTACAAGATAGCAACGACATGCGTGTTCGATTGGTGGAATCAGCCAAGCTGGGAATGAAGATTTTGGAGCTGAATATCCTTCATACTGCAAATGCCAAGGTCGTACACGCTCATCGCCTTGTGTCATATAAGTAAGCACTGTATTATTAGACACTGCGATAAGCTGGGCGGCGATAATCATTGCGTATTCAGCATCTTGATTTTCAATCAACGCATACCTATCATTATATTTAGCAAATAGAGCCATAATATCCTCCAGTTCTTCCTCTTCCAATTCTTCTTCAATCTCTGGAAGTTCCAAAGCCATTTGGTATTCTTCAGCAACCGCAAAATCAACCAAATTATCAATAGCTGCAACCACTACATTGCGCTTTGCTTTATCTATTTCTGTGAGTCCATCTTCAGCAGTTCTTAATAGCTCCAACGCTGTATCATACTCCAGACCAAAGCCATTGAGTGCATGATGAATAGCGAAATCGGCTCTTAATGCCATTAATTCTTCCATCACCTCCCAAGACTCCATGTCATTAGGAATGCTGTACAGTAATTTTTCAAAAATAGCAATGAGGGCCAAAAACTCTTCTCGATGGCGTTCTTCGTCATGAACAGGCAATTTATGAGCAAGCACATCGGAGAGAGAAGTGTTGCCTATCACTTCCTCTCCTTTAGAAAATTTACCGCACCACGATGTCTTCCATATCTTTTATAGTATTCCTCATCAGTCATACGATATGTATCGTCACCAAGTCTTGCACCAACACCTCCATCGTAAGGAGACTCCAAGTTTAATTGCCTACCAACAGTTACACCAAACACTTTTTCAATCTCATCAGCAGCAATTTCATAACGCTCGGTTAAGAATGTATATAAGTCAATCTGGTCTTTGTTAGACATTTCCAAACGCTTAGAATACTTGAACTCCAGACCATCTTCGATATAGCCCATAGCAACCAAGCGTGGGATAATCTCTTCATTCATTACATTTTCAATGTATTCACGATATACTTCTACGCGATCACGGAAAATGTCTTGATGTGCATTTGTCGCACCAACATAAGATTGAGTTGCGCCGGCCATTGATTCCGAACCAAGTATAAGGTTAGACACCTCTTTATCTACAACCTCCATCAAACCAGTAAACACCTTCTCAGAATTAGACATTGTAAACGTCTTGATGTCCACCTCGTCATTCAGGCCAGTAACAATTACTTTATTCTGAGCTGCACTGGCAATATCGTTAGCCAAACGCTTACGGTCCTGGGAGTTATCTGATTCTGTTTTACCATGAATGATAGGCTGGCCATACGTATGACTGAAGTTTACGTAGTTTGCCAATGTAAACTTCTTAGCCAAAATCAATGGCGTAGTTGCTGAGAACAGACCCAATGTTCCTGAATTAATCAAGATGTAATTATTGTAATATTGAGGCGATTCAAAATCCCAACCTGGAGACCAGATGCCTTGTCTACGCACAATACGTTTTTGGTCTGGAAGCACATTACGTCTTTCGATGATATTTACTTCTTTGAGCTTGCCGGTACGTTCATCTATGTCAGGCAAAATCTCCAGAGCAGTAAAACCATATAACTTTGACTCTACAATGCCTTTGATAATCTTGATAAACTGGGTACCTTGTATTTTACGGGTAGCAGCCACATCTTTGACGTATTTACCCTTCTCATTTTGACGCGCAAGCATATATCGCTCGCCCACAATCTGTGACTCCAGAGTTTCTAATACAGCAGAGAGGTGTGCGTCTTGTTGGACACACGCATCATACAGGTCAATGAGTTTGCCACGATCATCTAAGACAGTGCCATTCACAACCTGATTCTGTACAGACTTGAAACGACAGTATCGCTCAATCTCTCGCACATATTCCTGAATTGTCTTTTTGCTGGTTCTAAATATACTTTCCAGCAAATCCACATTAAACTTTTCTTCGCTGTTAACAGTAGCCATTGTATAACTCTTTTTTAGAGAAGAATAGTTGAATTGAGTGGTTTTCGTTTGTATGAATGGTACTTTTACGTTTTGATTTTACAATTTAAGAAAAAATCTCAATAAAAATATCTTTTGCAAAGCGTTGATAATCAGGTATAGCAATAAAATGAATATGTTAAAAGTATAGGTTTTATTTTGATACTTTCAATATATTATATATCTTTGCACTCGAATAACAAATACATTCACTATTAATTTTAAGCATTATGCAAACAGGATTTGATTTCTACCGTATCAAAACGGAATGGACCTCTGAAAGAGAGGGCGGTGCTTTGGCGAAAACCAAAACCGAAGAGTTAGTGTATGCTTCCAGCTATTCGGAAGCAGAGAAAGTGGCGTATGCACTTGCTGAAAACCAGAACCGAACACAGTTTGGCAGCATTAGCATCGAAATTCTAAAAACCAAAATTACAGAGCTGGTGTACAACAATGTGCTTACACAGGACACTGAATTGACAGCTGGTTTGGTTTGCAATTTCTTTGAAGAGGCTGTAGATACAGAAGTCGGTTTGTATTGTGTAAAAGTAATGTACATGGTCGTTGACGAAAAAACAGGAAAAGAGAAACGATCTAATGAAAACATTTACGTTCCAGCAACCTCCAATATTGAGGCAGCACAATTTGTACACGCATACCTCAAAAAAGTAGGAGAAACACGCGAATTTATCATTCGTGACACTAAATTTGACAGAGCTGAAGCAATTCTTTGGCCAACTGACGTACATCAAGAAAAAGTAAGACTAATTGGAGCTTAATGTTCCCTAAAATTTCTGGAAAGCCTATACAGTTAACTTGTTCAGAGCCGGCACTTCCAGAGTTTCCCGATTTGCTCTTCGGGAGTTCAATTGATAATGACATCTCATTCTTTGATGCCACTGCATATCTTCAAAACAAAGGACTTTCAGTAACAGTCACAGATTTCTTCCAGAAATATGAAGCACCTATCGAAGCACTCATGAGTGCTTATGGAATGGAAGCAGATCAAGTCTGTCAATTCAATCATGAAGGTCACTATTTAATTGATGGTAACTTCGCTTACCTTTTCATCTCTTTTGTCGAACCTGATTTCTTAGCGTATATGTGCGATAGGATTCATGAACTGTTTACTAACGGTTTCTGCATATCTGATACGTATCTTGTACAAGTAGCCAAAAGTAGGCTTACTAAGAATGTTTTGGAAACGATATTAGAGAATGGGCAGAGTTAGCAGTAAACCAAGTAGAATCTTAGTGTTCAATTCGCTGAAACGATTAATCGCTATCTTCCAATCGGTATCAGCAACAGCAAAAGCCTTTAATACATACTCTCAATCCATACATTATGTATGTACAGGACGTTGCATTTCTTGTCAAGGTCTATACTTCCGTCACCTTATGGATGACATTGAAGTCACTTTTGACGATTTGGGAGTTCTCAAATTAGAGGAATACGACCAGTTATGTGGTGTAGAACGGAAAATCTACAAAACGAAAAACATGAGTCGTACAGGAATGAAGTATAAAAAGAAAATCAAAAATTAGAAGTTATGAAAGTACAGATTGTAAACAATTCAAAGCATGAGTTGCCTAAGTATGCAACCAAGTTATCAGCAGGCATGGACTTGCGTGCAAACATTGAAGAACCCATAGTATTACAACCCGGTGAAAGACGATTGATTCCAACTGGAATCCATATCGGTTTACCACAAGGATATGAGGCACAGGTCAGACCTCGTAGCGGACTTGCTCTCAAACATGGCATCACATGTCTTAACTCTCCAGGTACCATTGATGCCGACTATACTGGTGATGTAGGTGTTATTCTCATCAATCACGGACAGGAACCTTTCACGATCAACGATGGTGATCGTATCGCCCAGATGGTAATTGCAAAATACAAGCAAGTGACTTGGGTAGAAGTAGAAGAGCTTCAAGCAACAGAGAGAGGTGACGGCGGCTTCGGACACACCGGTAAAAAGTAATAACAACAAATTAAGGGCGCATTGCCAAACGGTGTGCGCCCGCTTTTCAATTATGGGAACAATCAATCATACAATAACCGTACACACCAAAGATGTGTTGGTTGCAGAACTTAAAAGACATAATGAACTGTATCGTAAGGGTGAACCAGAAATTTCAGATATTGAATACGATACAATGGTTGAACAACTTAAAAGCATAGATCCAGACAACGAATGGTTCAAAAGTGCAGAGCCTGGAGTTGTAAATGCTGGAAGGAAGGTAAAGTTACCTATTCCAATGAAATCACTCAATAAAGTGAAGAGCCTTCCAGACATTCACGCATGGCTCAAATCATTGGCCATAAACGATAATGAAACAATCATTGTCACGCCAAAGTTTGACGGACTTTCATTGTTATATAGCTATACACAAAATCGCGCTTTTTCAAGAGGAGGTGCAGAAAACGAAGGACAAGACTGTACTCCACATTACAACATGCTGCACTCTAAAAATGTAAAAGAGACAAGATTTTGGGATTGCGTATTCGGCGAATTTGTATTCAGTAGAAAGCAGTGGGAGGCTCATTTTGCTGGCAAAAACTCTCCAGAAACAGGCGATAAATATAAATCACCACGCAATACAGCAGCAGGTTTTCTCAATCGAGACATGCCATCAGAACTCATCAAGCATGTTGATTTCTATAGATATGGTATTGACGCTTATTCATTAGACAATTTTGACACTTATAAAGACGTACTATTGGAGCTGTGTGCGGCATTTAATCAAGAACCATTATTCGGAACGGTTAAAGCACAAGATTTATCTGAAGAACTGCTTCATGAATACTTCAAGCAATTCAGCGAACAGTATTACATTGATGGCTTAGTATTATATATCAATGACCTGGACATTTGGGATCGCATTGGTAGACATCAATCAACAGGTAACCCAATGTATGCAATCGCCTACAAGCACCCAGACTTTACAGACAGTTTCCAGACTACAGTAAAAGGAATTACCTGGAAAGTGAGCAAGAGTGGTGCATTAAAGCCAGTTGTCAACATTGAAACTGTTGATACCGGTGATTGCAATATGGAGAATCCAACAGGATATAATGCAGCTTGGGTCAATGACCATGAAATTGCCGTAGGAGCAAAAATACTCGTTACTCGTTCAGGTGGCGTGATTCCAAAAATTCTTTGCACTCTTGAACCAGCAACAACTGGAGAGCAGCAAGCGTTGTGGGATAACCTTTCAGAATGCCCTCATTGCGGTGCGCCTACAGCATGGAATGAAAACCATGTAGAGTTGTGTTGCACAAACAAACAATGCTCAGGCATCCAGTTAGCAAAAATGGTATTCTTCTACATTACATGCGGAGCCGAGAATGTTGGTGAAGAGACATTGAGTAAAATCTACAATGCAGGCTTTACAACAATCCCTCAGCTGCTCGATATTACATTTGATGAACTGATGAATATCGAAGGCTTTGGAGAAAGTATTTCAAATATCATTCTTGACAACAATCAAAAGATTAAGTCGGGCGTTGAGGTATTTACTCTTATGCACGCCAGCGATTGCTTTACTGGAATAGGTAAAGTAAAGGCTCAAAAGGTATTGGATGACATGGGTGACGAAATGGCAGAAATGTTCTTCAATTTAGAATATTATCCGCTAATTCCTGCCAATCCAGCATACCATCAGTTGTCAAAAACACAGCAAGCATTTGAGAGTGGCGTATTGCCTTTCTACCAATTTGTCAAGTCAATCAATGTTCCACTCATCAAACCTAAAAAAGCACAGATTGACACAAATGGCAAATATGCCGGCATGAATGTGTGCTTCTCAGGTGTACGAGATTCAGCTTTGGAAGCATTGATTATATCGCAAGGTGGAGCCATTGCTTCAGGCGTAAGCAAAAAGACAACACACTTAGTAGTAAAAGATGTAAATGGCACATCCAGTAAAATAACAAAAGCACGTAGCTTAGGCATACCGATTCTTACAATCGACAGCTTTAAGCAAGACATCTAATTTTAGGGAGGATTTTTCCTCCCTTTTTTAATGCTGTTTATCAACGATATAGAAAAATTATTATATCAAATGCACAGATTTTCTCGATATTCTTTTGTAATATCAGTTTCTATTTATATCTTTGCAATCAGAAATGAAACAAATATGTGATATGGCAAAGAAAAATCAATTAACAACAAGCGATTATTTGGAATATTCCGAATACGAAAAATTGCTTCAAGGTCTTCATGATGCCGAAGACTATCTCTGGGAGTTGTATGCCAGATTAGGCTTCTGCACGGCCTGTCGCGCATCAGACATTCTCACTCTCCGTTGGGAAGACGTATTAGGCAAAAAAGAACAGACCATTGTAGAGCAAAAAACCAAAAAGGCCAGGAAGTTGTCGTTTAACCCATCAGTTCAAAAGAAAATCAAAGAACTGTATGGATTGCTGGGAAGTCCTGATAAGTCAGAACTGATATTTATCAGCAAGGCTACCAACAAACCAATAACCATCCAGTACGTCAACAAAAAGCTAAAGGACTTCAAGTATAAGTATCGTATCAAAATTGGCAACTTCTCCACACATACCTTCAGAAAAACATTCGGAAGATATGTATATGAAAAATACAACCGAAGTGCTGAAAGTTTGATTCTGTTAAACAAGATCCTTAACCACTCCAATCTTGCCGTAACAAAGACATATATCGGCATCACACAAGACGAAGTAAATAGCGTCTTCAACTCTATCGTATTCTAAGAATACACTCCAAATTGAAGCGTGCTCATACACGCCCTTGCATCTTCTTTTTCGTTTACGGCTATTTTAGCCTAACACATTTTTTATGTCACAACAAGCAAGGGAATGCACGCATTCACATTTTCTATGTAAATATTGCGGTTCTCAGATTCACTTAGAGGACTATGACAAGAAGTTGCCATTGATACAGATGATGAACAATGAGCAGCTGTGTTTCTCGTGCGCATTCTGGAAAAATAAGATTGATCATCCAACCCTAAATCGCCAAATTATAAATGGCGAGCACTGGGTTTTTGAGCCTTGGTCGGATAAACCATTGTTGTTTGCCGGACATGGCGGTAGAGTGTTTTACATCATGCTAAATGACGGTGGTGTATTACGCTCTAATAATGTGTGGTATCAAGGAGAAATTCCGCAACGCTTTCGAGAATCACTTCCAGACACAGCAAAATTTATCACAAGAACAGCATATTACAAAATGAAGAACCAGCCGAGCTTCCAATGTCAAGCAAAAGGATGCTGGGATAGATACCATTGCTACTGGTATGACATGAGTTTGGAAGCAAATGGTCCCTGGAATGAAATACCGACATCCCATAAAATAGGAGACGAATGTTGTGAATCATTTTTAGACAAAACCAAAGTGTATGAATAGTTTAATTTCGATTGCATTAGTGGTAATGGCCATCACACTATGCTATATCGCATATAAAATGCGCAGATTAGAAAAGGCCATACAAGACGTGTATGAATTACCACACGGCGAAAGTTTGTATTCAATTAATCATCATGAGTTCAATAGTGTGAGTCTCCAGTATGTCCTAATCGCAGTACGAGCCTTGATGCACACATGGATGCAACAAAGCGTGGCAGTAGAAAATTACGAGTCTGCTGAACACTGGAAGCAGGCTATAGAAGAGGTTGAAAAATTAATCAAAACTAAAATAAATAAGTAATATGGAAATCTTAGGAGTTGGCTTATTAGCGATAGCAGTTGCGGCCATTAGTATTGGCGCGATGGTAATTTCAAAAGCATTGATGTGTAGTGATTGCCCTCTAAAGAACAAGTGTGAACAATCAGTAAAAAATGGCAATGGTAGCCTATGTGATGACAAAAATAGCCCTAACCAATTTATGACTACTGCCCTATGATAACAGAATTAACAGTATTGATCCTGCTCATTAAGCAACCAACAATACAGTGTCTGGCGGTTGATTATCGCCTTCCAGAACAAGTCACTATAACGGACGTAATGGATGCTATGGTGGATGACGCACCATACAAACAACCTGTAATCAGAAAAGGTACAAAACACCATATACACAAGTATCTCTCAATGTGGCACTCTAAAATGGCCATCTTACACACAGGATATAAAAGAATAATATATTGGAAACGAATAAGAAGCAGAACATGGAAAAAGAAAATTACATCTCAATTGGAGGTATTGACTATTATCCTGGTCGTGATCAGTGTCATTTAATCAGGTGCCCAAAGTGTAACAGAGAAAACTACTTAATGAATGTTGCAGCGGGAGTATGTACATGGTGTGGATATAACGCCAACACTGATGAAGAATTAAAGAACGAATTTAATAAGAGACTCAATGAACAAGCTAACAAAAGAGCAAATGCAGGAAGCATTGCGTAAATCAATTTTGAACTGTACAGAAGGTGAACTCAGATTCTTATTCCACCTCTTTTCTTTTGACCTGAAGGAGTTCAAGCAAGAAACAGGTCGTGTCCGTTTTGAAGTACACTTCAAGACAAGTTATATTGCACGTGTCGAAATCACAGACGTGGTAATGGCGTTGTCAAATGAATGGATCATATTCGGTGAAGACAATTCACATGGCATTTCAATGGAGGCCCCACCTTGTGCCGGAGCGTTGCTTGTTGCATTCATCAATATGTTTGCACCAAACCTTTTGCAACATGCAGGCTACAACTTGTCATACAACAGCGAGTGGTCTGTATTGGATTCACTGGAAGAAGCACAAGAATATGTTGAAACGGCCCAAGCAACAATGGCCGACATTGTAAAACCATTAACCCCAACAGAGGTATGAATGTTGAAGTAAATGACAAACAGGTTATACCGTACAGCCATCACTACAGATGCTTTCCTCAAATGGTCGGCTCTGTAGTGAACCAGGCCGTATTCATGTACCTGCTTGATGAATATCTTTGCCGATTAAAAACTGGGAAGAAGACAGAGTTTGTGGTAAGTGCAAATGACATTGCCCAGAAGAGAAATGTCAATTGGCGCACAGTTGTAAAGAGTCTCGGTGAGTTGCAGACCATGCAACTAATCACCATGAATAATAAGACGTGTGTCATAAATATCAATAAATATATCGCGCTTATCCAGGCTTTCCAAGCATTAACCAAAACTACAGACAAGAAACAGTTTATTGAATTGTTGCAGGCTGGGGATTATGTAAATTTACATAAGTTTGGCTATAATGAGTGTACTAATGGCAACGAACAATTATTGATGCAGGAGGGAGGTTATGTAAAAATACATAACTTGTGTAAAAATACACAACCAGAAGTTATGCAAAAATACACAACTTGTGTAAAAATACACAACTCTGAAGATGATGAGTTATGTAAAAATACACAACCTCTGCAAAAATACACAACCTTATGTAAAAATGCAGAACCTTATGTAAAAATGCACAAGGTTATGCAAAAATACATAAGTATTCTGGATGAAATTCGTACAGAAGTCCTCGAAAACTACTCAAAACTGGAATTTATTGAGGAATTTAGGGATTATTTTCTCGATTTTTTGGCCGAAGAAGAGTTCGGAAACCTCGTTTCTGTACTTTTTGACCACACTACTTACTATGATCCAATAAATGCAGTTTTAGGAGCAGAATTTACCTTCTTTTTGCACCACTGGGGTTATGTAAAAATACACAAGGGGTTATGTAAAAATACACAAGGGGTTATGCAAAAATACATAACAGTAAATAAAGAAATAAATATAAATAAAGAAGAAAGTCGGAATAACGAAGTTATTCCTCCCAAAGAAAAAGAAAAAGATATTTTTGAACTTGATAAAACAAGTTTGGAACAATCACTCTCAGGTTATCAACAAACCAAAAGAAAACAGTTGTTCCCCTTCTTCCCAGTTAACGAAGTTGAAGAATACATTTCCGACATTCGCAATTGTCTTGATCGTCCAGATAAGATTTATATAAATCAAGTTTGGGAAATCGCGCATGAATGTTTTGACCAGGAAGCAATACTTGACGAAAACGGAAAAGAAGTTATACCAGCTAACACCAACTTGGAAAATGTAAGCATAGCAAGAGAACGTCTCATGAAAGACATTTTGCTTCCAGCCTTTGATCAGACACAAGCAATTATTGAAGCAGGTAGTGTTACAGTCAACGGAGAGGATTTTCCAGTTACGGCAACAATAGACAATCCTGATGACTTCAGCAACATCATAGATTGGGAACTGGTCACAATACTGGATGGAGATAACTACGTCATATCAACCAAACGTGTCAGGAACATTTATGGGGAACAGGTAGAACAGTTGCCTCCAAGGTCAGTGAAAAGAGACAATAGAGGTGATGATATGAGCTACATGCAGAAAATAATCCTGATAGGAGACGATGACGCACGTTACTCCCAGTTAACCCCGGTTGAATTGGTCATTTACAACTTCCTCAATGAAAACTTCAAGATTGGAGAACAGGGAGAGGTTGACGAGCCAAAGCATACCTTCATCAACAGAACCACTTTAGCGGCCTTTTATGTAGATGCTAAGGACAAGGGTGTAACAGAATCAGATTTCCTCAGCGTTCTTTCAAAAGACAAACCTGATGGCACCGGCAGCTTGAATTTAAGGCAACGAATGTTCAGTGCTGACAAAATAAGGAAGTGGAACCGCCTACATACACTTCCCAGCATAGTTGATGAATTTGAAATAAATCATGAGTGATGGGAGCGTTTGTAGCACAACAACCGAATGGCCTCTATTGCAGGTTCAGTTCGGTTGTTGATACGGTCACACATTGGAACATGACTTTTGACGAGTATGTGGAACAGGTACAGATGAAACGATACGGCAGAAGTCATGAAGAGGCAGTAGTAGAAGCGCACGATATTATCAACAACTACATACAACCCTTCCAGGAAATTATCAATCGCTTTAGGCCAATCAATGATACAGTGGAAGAGTTCAATGGGATATTAAGCGAAATGGGTAGCGAGGTTCAACTTAACAAGGAAGATTATGAAAGTGATTAAAAACAATTGTGATAAATATCCACGCACAGAAACATGCGAACATTGTGGGAGTGTAGTGGAGATTGAAAGCTATGATGATATAGAGTCAACAGATGATTGCGTATGTGAGTATATTGAGCATAAATGGCGGTGTCCATGTTGTAATCATCTTAATTCAATATACTTTGACTGGAAATGATTAGCAACGATAATATCGGGTCACTGGCATATTATTACGCGATGATAGAATATTTGAGCGAAATTGATACAAGGCCCAAGAATACATATTACAGGCTTATAAAAGAAAAGCCTAAGAAGAAAAAGCAGAAACCGCCTGAAAAATGGTACAGTCGGTTCTACAAAAGAAAACAGAGAGCTTAACGGCCCTCTGTTTCTTTTTCTGGTTGTGCAAGACGGTTTTTCAACAACTCTGCGAATTTCCCCATATAGTCATGTGCCTCTTCACGTGAGGTAAAATAATTTCCAGCTATGTAACGGAACTGGGAAGTAGGTGTTCCCTTTTCTGTTTCCTGGACAACACTCATCTTATCGTTGATGTACCAGTATTTGCCACCTTTCTCGGCCTTGACGGTTAGCGGCTCGATACGATGCAGCTTATCATACCACACCTTACCGTATTTCTCCAGTTCACGATTCATTCGTCTCTGGCTGCTGATTGTCATAGGCAGGAAATTAAATTCATGAACTGTACAGATGTTTGGTTCGTGCATTGAGTAACCTATTTGACCATTTGTGTAGATGTAGTAGCAATACAGTTCGACAAAGTTATCGGCTGGGCGTATCTCCCTTACTACACCAAGGCCACGTATAGAATCATTATAGAACTCGATGCGCTCGTTGATGGACGGCATATATTTCTTGATGATTAGTTCCCTGTTACGGTCATATTGTAATCCTTGTTCAGATAAACACCTCACAACTTCTTTAGAGCATTCCTCAGACACTTTGGATAGTTTGGATATAGAAATGACCGTTCTGGACAAATCGAAGCCATCTGCGGTCTTTGTAGCCTCTATATGGGCCTCGTTCAAATCACAATGGCCAAGAATAACACAGTTACCGTCATATTCGGCAACCTCTCCAGATGCAAAGCCATTATTGAACCATGTAGTGAATGTAGCAATATCAATACCTGTATCGGAATAGGTTGGAGATATTGAAAGAGAACATTTACGCTGTTTAGAGAAGATAGCAATCATTTCCCAGTCTGCTTCAGATTTGAAGGTTTGAGTGCTGAGAAAGTTTTGAATTTGAGATTCCGATTTCATAACTTGAAGATATACGTTGTCAATTGATGGGGCAAAGATAAGCATATTTTTTGAGATTGTGCAAATGGCATTGAAATTTTCCTATTCTTCCAGAAAATGAGACTAAAAAATTGGAGGGCCGGAAAAATTTTGGGATTTTGATATACCGAATTTGTAAAAACGCCGTAGAATTGATTTTAACGCATTATTTTTACTTGATGGCACAATCCCTCAGCTTGTATATAAAAACCCCGTAGCGAGGCTGTAACGTGGCAAAAACGGCATGTTTCAGGTTTGGGTCTGTATAACGCATTTTGGGGACTGGTGGTGAGGTGCTGGGAATCATCAAAACACACGTTTCTCCCAGATATTAATAATGTATATAAATTAGCCCAAAAATGAGACTTAAATTTTGGGGGCCGAAATTATATATGGCATCCGCACCACAAGGCACACCCACCCTTCCATTTTAATTTCCGTAACTCGCTGAAAATCAATCATTTAGCAGTTTCACTTTTGTAGTTAGTGAAACTCAAACGGCTGAAAATCAATGATTTAGCACTTTTTCAATACCAAACGGCAATTTTTCTCGCGGTTAGAAATACAGGCGTGTGGATGGGTGTCTGGGCACGCACACATAGACTCCCGTCCACGCAGGTCTGGGCACGCTCGCAGACTTGACACACGAGGCTTTGCCCACACGTGAAGTCCACGCCGACAAGTGGGCGCGAGCAGGTCTGGGCACGTGATGCACAGCCACACACGCAGGGAAACTCCCGTTGGACGCTGCAAGACTCTGCCGCGCTCTTTCTCCTGCGCATAATGCTCGTGGAAACAGGCGAAGAGACAGGCACGTAGCACCCACCGTTTCAGCCGTAACTTTGCAGCGTCAATTCCGACAAAGACGACCCGTCTGTCAGGGTAAAAATCTTCGATTTTTATGAAAACTTCAAGCAACATCAACGCAACAAGTGCTAACGTAGTTAGCAAGTCATCAACCCTCGCAACCGAGCAGAAGCCGGTTAAAACCCAAAGGGTTTTAGAGACTCGTGAACAGTGGGGTGTGATTTTCAATCACACAGTCAGCCTCGTGGTAGCATACACGAAGGGCGAAGACCTGCCCGAAGACTCTCGCAAAGGCTTTGCCTTTGGCACCACCAAAGATGCACCCCATTGCCGAGGTTATGCCCAATCTTTGATTGGGGGCTTCGTGAGCAAGAAAGCCAACAAGTTCTTCGCTCAAACCGTAGGTTTGCAGACCGTTGAGGAGCGAACCAAGATAGCTATTGCTATCTTGCTGAAGACCAAGTTGGGCGGTGCAGACGAGAGCAAGGCACGTAGCATTCTCGGCAAAGCCGAGCCAAAGCAAGCGAAGACCTTTGCCGAGGCGGTTTTGAACGGAGTTCAAACAAGCAAGCCAACCGCTGAGGTTGCTCCAAAGGAGCAAAAGGCGAAACCCAAAAAGTCAGCGAAAAAAGCCAACTAACCCATAGGGTTAACACCTCGCTCCGAAAGTCCTCTCCCCTTTGGGGAGGGGATTTTTTGTTGCCCTATTACGTGGGCGCACATAATTACGCAGGTGGGCGTACACGCGCAAAAATACGCGCCTCCACACAACACGCTGGGCACAGATGGGCACGCACGCAAAACACGTGGGCTTGCACACAACACACGTGGCACCACGCAGCACTCTCTCGTGGGCTGTTGTGGGAGTGCGTGGAACTTGGTGGACGGGTGTGGACTTCCAATGCGTGAAAGTTGCCGATTTTTTGGGGGTCCACACGTAGCCGTAATGGGTGCGCACAATAGTCGCGTGGCTTTCCACCCATGAACCTGGGCGTACACAATCTGCACGTGGCTACCCAACGCATATTCGTGGACACCCAGCAACAACACGTGGACATCCAACGCACAACTATGGGTGTCCAACCGTAAGCCTTGGGTGTCCATACGCAACAAATGGGTGCCCAAGCCAAACACGTGACAGTCCACGCAAATATCTGGGTGCCCACAAAACCTCGTGAGTGCCCAATCTCATCGTGTGGGCATCCAGCCAAAACACCTGACCGCCCACAATACAACACGTGGACACCCAATTCAGCATTGCCTTGGACCTCCACGCAAAAATGTGGGCACCCAATTTGTCGCGTGGCTTTCCACGAAACATTGTGGACACCCAAAGACCTCGTGGGTGTCCGTAAGACTTCGTGGGCACCCAATCAATATCGTGGCAGTCCACCGCAAATGGTGTGGCAGTCCAGCCGAGTCCACCCTCCTAAAGCGTGGAGTTCCACCGCACGTTTGTGGAGGTCCACGAAGCAACAACACGTGGCTCCACGTTGAACATCGTGTGGGCATCCAGGTGCTTGAAACGTGGGAGTCCGTGCGAAACAACGTGGGCACCCATATAACAAGCGTGTGGGTGTCCACGACATGTTGTGTGGGTGTCCAAAATCGTGGGAGTGTGTGGGAGCATGTGGCTATCCACGTGTGTCCAGTGTGGAGGTGTCTGGACGAGACGTGGGTGCCCAGTGTGGACGCTGTGGACGAGCGCATAATAGGCATCCACGTTACCTGTCCACATACCGGTCCATGTGGACACTCGATGGCGTGTTACAATTACGCCCGCCCAAGCCTGCCCATTAGTATTAAGCCGAGCCTTCTCCCTTTGGGAGAAAGTTTTTTTAATAAAAATTTTTTCGCTAATTCGTTGTGTATCAATTTGTTGCGGAATACCTTTGCAATGTTTTCAGTTCTGTCGTTGGCGAATGACAAAACGATGAAAATGCACCGATGTGGTGCTCGCTCTTTGACATACGGAGTTGTTTGACAAGTACAAATGCACACTTGCGTCTGACGCACTTTATGAGTGTGTGTTATACGAGCAACACGGATAAGTGGCGTGTATGTCTGACATACACAAAACGATGCCAACAAAGCAACAAAGGATTGACACTTAACTACCCCATACACACATAGTGTATGCTCGTGACAAGGCGAGAAAAATGGGTTTGCTTACATAAGCTATAAGTATGCCCAAAAAGTAGGAGTCAAGTGAGTAAAAATTTCGTTTAACTTGCTCACATACGGAAGGCGGTGTGTGAGTGTAACAGACACGTTAAGGGCGTGAGCCGACAGAATTATGGCTAAAACAAATAGCAACAATCAGAGTGTAGCAACAAAGTTCAACGTAACTTTCGGTGTTCAGGGTTATGACGTGATACCCGCAAATGCAGCCGTGTTGCTCAATGAGCGCAAGATGCGTATTGACGGCGAACTCAAAAGCGTAACTGAGTTTATGGCTGTTGAGGGTGTAAAAAGCACCAAGAACACAGACCTCGTGCTTCCTGTACTCGCAATTATGCTGGCAGATGCACGTACAAGAGGCGGTTTTGCAAGCGACTTCAAGGTGTGTGTGGTAGGCAGTCAGACCGTTGAAACCAAGTTGACCGCCAAGAGTGCGTTTACCAAGTGGCTCAAAGGCAATGTCGTGTACAAGAGCAATAGCGAGGGTGTGCTCAACAAGGCACTCGTACTCGATGAGGGCTTGTATCTCCGCAATACGGCTCTGCGTGTTAGCGAAAAGCAACCCATCTACTCTGCAACCGGAGACACCTTGCGTGTGTTGCTCTTCAAGACCGCTGAGGCTATTACCAAGCAAGCGACAATGTTCAAGGACATCGTAGGTCAGGCAAAGAGCATCTTCAACGCTGCCTACACAGAGGCGAAACCTGCAACCAAGAGCGAGGATAAAAACGCCGCATAACATACACATCTGCATAGCGACACCGCCCAGCCTACACAGGTTGGGCGGTTTGCTTATATAACGTGTGGGCGCACATTATGTTACGTGTCCACACGCTTGTATGTGTAATATGTGCGTCCACATAAATAGGTGCGTGCGTATAATTGCATCTTGTCGCTAATGCGTGAGTTTTCTCCACATTTTCCCGAACCCTCAAAAATGCTCAAAAATGAAAATAGCCGATATATTATCTTCTGCCCAATTTACGGCAATGTATGACGTTGCCAACACGCAATCAGACGCGGACAAACACGCTCCTGAATTGTCGCTTATCCACGAATTTCTTTACGCATTTGCGGCTCAACGCTCTTGCGTGTATTCCGCAGGCTTCTGGAGGGACTTGCACGAGGAGCACTCATCTTCTGCCGATGTTATGGTGTGTATCAAGAACCGAAAAGCGACCATTATGCCGGTAATGCGGACACGTGTTTTCGCTCATCATTTGGGCGAGATGCTGAAAGAGGGTGTGTCGGTGTGTTGGATTGTCAAAGGCAGGGCAAAACAGGTGGATTGGGAGAACTGGAAGGTGGTGTATGCACAACTCACAGCGGACACAACCGTTAAATGCGAGTATGATGAGCAGATTTCCAGACGTGAAATGCACAGAATACGTGTCAACGAGAAGCGCGAGCGTATGTTTAGCGATGCAGCTCTTTCGGAACGATACAAAAAGATGAGTAAGCGTGGCTATAATCTTGCGTTTGACGAGATGCGTGCTATGCAACGTCAGGAAGAGTACGAGAGAAAACTGCGCAAAGTAGTTAACGAGGCAGAGAAAATCTGGCAAGTGTTGTGAAGTTAAAATAAAAATCGAAACGTGAGCCGTAATCGGAGCAATCTGGTTACGGCTATTTTTATACCCATTCGTTATGAAATCATTAAAAAGCAAAGATGTGAAGTGTGCAATTTTTGAAACGCTCAACAAAGAGCCACGCTTCCAGCATATACTGAAGACGGTAATTGACTGCATAAAACGCGGTCAGGAACCGGTAGTTTTGGAGAATTGGAACTCATATTTCCGTAAGCTCAAACCCAACGATCCTTTCTGGGAGAAAATCTTGACTGAAGCGGAGTTCACTCATTTAGCCCCATTTTGGGACGATAAGGATGTGGAGATAAAATCTCGTGTATCGTTAAACGCGAAAAGTGATACGCCATTTCGGGAGGCTTCTGTGTCAATTACGTTCTCAAAAGGAGACAAAACGCTATTCAAAACTCAATTTAATGCGCCTGAGTGGTTGATGAAATCCCAGGTGTATTTTGGTTATCGTGACCACAACTATTTCAGGATATTCTTCAAGTCCCTGGGGTATCATGTGGAGGACGGCAATGTGGCTGATATGCAAGGATTGTTAATCAGACTTGGAGATGAGTAAGCGTATGGAAAAGAACGATGTTTCCAGCTATTTCTTCTACATGTGGAATGCCTGGTGTGAGGAAGAGTGTCAAGCAGCTTTTGCTCATTCGATGTGTGGGTGGAGACACTTTTGGGAGAAATGGGGCGGTATCTGCAACAAACACGGTATTTGGGGAGCCGCAGAAAGATTTTACGCAGAACTAAGCGAGAGTAACCGAGACCTTTTGGTGAAGCGTGCTTGTGCTGTGTATGACCGTAATCGTAGAATCAAAAAAGATTAATGTTATGCGAAAAAGAATAATAGACGTAAGAGGTACAAAATATATCCGAGTTGCATCTTGCAAAGCGGGAGTTTTGAAATACGCATTGCCGAAGATTTTGGCGATGTTGATTGTGTGTGTAATGATGTGCGCCTGTGCTACAAGCAATGAGCATTCACGTAGCTGGCAGGTGTACTGTGCCAAATATAACGTGAACCCAGACCGCCCATCTGTGGAACAGGAAAACTATTGGCTCGATTGCTACGTAGGAAGCGTGGAAGAAGAGCAGGATTTGGGGCTGTAAATTGTATAACTATTAAATCGGAATAAAATGAAAGAGTGTAAAGCATTTGCTATGTATATATTGACTCAGTTAGGCAACCTGTTGGTATGGTGTATCAAGAAGTCAATCCGTTTCTGCTTGTGGGTGGATCGCTTTATCGTAAAGCGTTACTTCAATCTGGAAACCCCCATATATAAGATATGGTGGAGAAACCATGCTGTGTGTATGCAAAAAAAGTTGGACAAAATTCATAACACGAACTATGCTGAAAATTCATTGTAAAGAAAAGTGGTGCAAGGCTCTTACTGCATCACGTGAGCATTATGACAAGACTTTTGCAGAGTGCATAATGCGCTTAATGGGATTTTATTCCTGGGAAGGTGTGGCTGAAGTAAACGTCTATTCTGACCATGCAGAGCATAGTTTTTACTTTGAGGTAATCCGAGAAGATGGCAGCAGATCCATGAACGGCGGTATGATATTTCACGGGTTTCCAGGAGAGGGCTATCAGCAAAATGGTAGCGTGCAGCTTAGTAGGTCATACGGTTGGAGTATTCACACTTAATGTCATATTATGCTTACTAAGGAACAACAAGCAGTCATTCTTGAAGAACACCATAAACAATGTCTTGCATTTTGGAAGCGTGAGAAACATTCTGATGTTTTTGCGAGTGCTATGGCATTGGTTGACATTGTACGCACTAAGCATAATCCGGTTGTACCCAAAGGTGAGGTATTGGATGCGGAAGTACGTAAAGAAGTTGTGGAAAAACATCTTCAGGAGTTTTGCGAGATTATAAGAACTGAGTTAGAAACATCAATAGAAACGGAGTAATAATGGATAGAGTACAACATCATATTTGGGACAAATTGTGTGAAATGTCTGGAGAGGACGTAGCGCGTGCTTTCACTGACTATCACGGTAACGATTTATTGAACGAAGGCTTTTATCATCACTTGGTCGATGAAGGTATGATTGAGGATGATTTAGGTCTTCAAGAGTCTGATGATGAGGAAGAAGATGATTAAAGCGTGAGCAAATGAAAATTTTTGCCACGCTTTTTCTTGAAAATTTTTCATTAAGTGGACAACATTGGACACCTCGACTTTCTATTCTTCACAAAGCGATAGATTATGAATGTACAAATTTCAACACGTGTTAATTCATTGTGCTTGGCAGTCAAAGCCTTTGTTGTGAGCATGTCTGAGGATATGAAGCACAGCAATCTCGACATACGTTTCAATAATGAAACAGACTCTTTCAACGCATTCACCCAGTTAAGAGAAATGGGTGTTAAGTGCTATCACGCCGGCAAGAATGCTCCTAATGGTGCGGCTGTTATGGTGTATAATTGTGACAGAAATGATTTTCAACTTCAAATACGCGATTAGATGAAAACACCCATTCCTGTAATGTATTCTGTATATGGCAATCCTCAAGGACCTTGGTATTTTGGATATTGTATTGATAACACAGTTCAATATTCAGCAATTGCTGTTGTAAGCAACACCATTGATAGTTTGCCTACTTATGCGAAGTTAGTTGTGCCTTTCACTCAGTTTAATCCTTTCAACTTAACTGCGAACATAAAGATCAATTTAGTTAATCAATCAGAAATTGTAAACAATCAAGTGACAATTCAGGAGATTAAAAAGGGCGATTATTTTCGTTTCAAGGACGATGAAAATGCGCCTATCTGGGTGCGTTCTGAATATAATCGGAGCACTAAGAAATACGAGTGTTATAAATACGAAGATGTAAACCATTTTTTAGAGTGTAAAGGAGACCGAAAAGTATGGCTACTATAACGACACCAGAAATGAAAATACCTGCTGGACTAAGCGGTATTATGAGTTATGCTCACGTAAAGGTTGGGCGTTATCCAATTCAAATGAAAAATCCTGAGCATAGTTGCACTGTCATTGTTAATGAAGCAACTGACCAGTATCTTGCTGTGGCATTGGAAGTATCTGACAATTTATCTGATGTATGTAATAAGTTTTTATTCCATATTCAAGCTATTGAAGCAAGCGGCATTCTGCAAAGGAAATTAGTGTATTACAAAGATTAAAAGTGATGTTATGAACGAACAAGTGAAAAAATATATGCCCGAATACGTGTGCTTGTATTACGTGGATTATAACAGCAATTTGAATAACGAAACAAAAACTTTGCAGTCGTGTTTGACTAAAAATTCGCTGTACCCGTTAACTGAAAGCGTATTCGATTGGTGGGATTTCCCAGAAGAATATTATCTGGATAAAATCAAAGAGAAAATGCGTAAAGATGGCGTTGAGCATTTATTTGACGAGCATCTTGATGATATTCGTGATTGGCTCTATGATAACGACAAGTCAACACCTGTAGAAGATTTGTTGAGAAACACTGGTAGAATCGCATGTTTTTATGATCTGGGCGTAGAACTTGATTGTGGATGGCATGAGGCATTTATGTGTACTCCTTGGCGCAATGAATCAATTGCTTCTTGTGCATATAAAGTGCGCCGTAAGCTCGGCATCAAGAAAGACACTCCAGAAGCTCAACAAATCTATAACATTTTGTGCAATGCAAGTTGTGGTGGTTCATTACGCATTTATTTCAATGGTGATATTGAGTCATTGATTTCTGGAGACGAATACCAAAGCGCAGACAATAAACAAGATTTCCAGCAGATTCGCTTTAAGGGTCGAGTTGCATTGGCAGTATATGACCCCACTAATGGGGCAGGTGATTTTGAATACATGAACATAGATTGTGTGTTCCCGTTTTTACGTGACAATCTATCTGTTTCCGATACTGATAAATACAGTTTGGAGCAATGTTTCGGTATGTGCGGAGACTGGTTGGACAAATGTGTAAAACCTGAGTTGTCAGTCGAGCCTCTGAAGAAAAAGCGTACCATGAAGAAATCCCCAGCAGCAGAATTGAGAAAGCGTGAAGCTGAACTTGATGCAGTTTTCAAAGCTGGAGGATGTACTGCCGGCGATATGGATATGAGCCGTCATAGGGATGTGTACTATGACAACAATATTCCATGCGGCCATCATTGTCCTCATTGTGGAACTTTTTGGATTGATTAATTAAACTTAACATGCAATCAAGAAGCATTTATTTAATTGTTCGTGTGGACTTAGACTGTCCAAATGAATATAGCGATGTTTCCGATATGGAAATAGCGCAAGACTTATCTCTAAACGGTATTAGTTTAGATGATGAGCACGAGTGTAAAGTAACGGATTATGAAATTTGTGGTTTAAGCGAATAAATTATGAAAGAATTGATAAACAAAATAGACGAGTTTTTGAATGATTATGACTCGTTGGAGGAGTTTGATTACGATGATAATATCAACTTCTTGTCTGATGCGGTTGATTTGCTGAATGAAGCAAAAGAAGCATTATCGAATAAGTCACACATTACACCAGAAGCGAAAGACCAGGCTCCGAAAGTAGAAGAGGTTGTAAAAATCATCATTAGTCGCAACTTACTGGAAGAATACGGTTATGATGGCAATATGCCAACCAATGAGCAACTTGAAATGATTGCTGATGAATTGCTGGGATATTGGCAAGTTAGCGATGGGTTTGAAGATGCTTTGCGACACACGATGAAACAAATGTTTAATGTCACAAATGAATAACTATGGCAGATATAATTCTACAAAAATTCTTTGAGATTGAACGCTGGACGAAAGCAATTGAGAAAGGCGTAGTCAAGGATATTCGTAAGGATCAATTGATTCTGTTGACAAGCGAAGAAACACGCATCCAGATGTATCGCGCTATGTATAACGGTACGTATGAAATTTCACCCCCTCATACGGCGAAGATACCAAAGGACAACGGTGATTTTCGTACTGTTTATGTGAACGAGCCGATAGATCGTATTGTGTTAAGTATTGCCAATGACCTGTTGTTTGAGTTGTGTCCAGAAATGGTACACAAGCAATGTAAATCGTATCAGACAGGCATCGGATGTGGCAAGATAGTGCTGGAAGTGAGCAATACCATCGTAAGCGCGAACACTTCAGAAATTTTGGGGTGGAAAGCGGACCTGAGCAAGTATTTTGACAGCGTGCCAATCAAGTATATTGACGAGGCATTTGATTACGTAGAGAAGAAGTATGGTTACTCTGCTCTTATTCATGTGCTGAGAAAGTATTATCACTGCGATTTGTATTTCAATGAAGACAACCAACTATGCTCTCATTACCAGTCCCTCAAACAAGGATGCGCTGTTGCAAGCTGGTTGGCTGATGTGCTTCTTTACAAACTGGATGAGGAACTTTCCAGTATGTCGGGCTACTACGTAAGATATTCTGATGACATGTTGTACGTTGGCTCCGATTATCAGTGGGCGATGGAACGTCTGGAGTGCAGACTCAGTGAAATGGAAATGCAACTCAATCCGTCAAAAGTGGAATACTTGTCTAACAGCCAATGGTTCAAATTTCTTGGGTTCAGCATCAAAGGCAAGGATATTTCGCTATCTTCCAGTCGTATCAAAACATTCCAGAAAGAGATTGAGGCACGTACTATTAAGAAACCTAACATATCGTTAGAAAAGGCGGTCCATTCGGTTAACCGTTATCTGTATAAGGGTAACGGCGAATTTAGCTGGGCATCATCAATCCTTCCAGTGTGCAATGTCAAACGGGACATTGACGAACTGAATAAGTTTGTTATGGATTGTTTGAGAGCTGTTGAGACAGGAAAGCGTAAGGTTGGCGGTCTCGGTTATGTAAAGTACAAACCTGATGGCTGTGTTGTACGAGGACGAGGCAAGAATGTATCTGCAAACCGCACTAAAACAAACAAGATCGCTGGGTACTTAACGATTGGATGTATGAGGAATGCTCTACTGACAAGTCGTGAAGTATATAACACACTGGTCTTGTCTCTATAAAGTGTAAATTGAGTATGCAATTGTGAATGAAGATACGAGCATTTATTCGACAGGTCTATTAACCAGAGTCCAGGAACCATTCATCCGGTATATCAACCGGATTCAAGGTTCCAAGATTCTGGCATAACCTGTCCATATCGAAAGAGTAAAGTTTCATACCATTCGTATGACATTCACACAAAGCACATTGTGTAGGTTCAAGGAATAAGGATTAAATATCCCGCGTTTAAGCAGCTCTACTGCGAGTCTGAAGGCCCTCTAACGATACGCCTTCGGACTCGATTATAGCTGCTATACGCTGGAAATATCAACACAATAAAGGAATGTGCCAGTTATTATGAGAACCGAACAAACACTTAGCATAAAAGCGTGATTCAAGAGAATGAACTTCAATTTGCCGTCTGAATATGACGTTTCATGGCACGAGATTTCCACATCCTATCAGATGTTCCATCTCGTGATGGCGCACGTCATCTCTTACGACTAATATCTAATTCGTATAGTGATATGCCAGCATTCCTGAGAATTACAAAAAGTTAGCATAAACGTATGGTTCAAGATGTGGAAAGTTTAATATTCAGAATGTAAGTCGATTCACAGCATCTGAATCCAGTTTATCTACTGGAATAAGATGCTGTTAATCAACATATTCTGAATTATATCAAAGCGATACAGTAATATGCCAACCGCATAGAGAACCGTAAAAAATAATCAGTATAGAATGGCAGTTCAAGTAATACATCTTCAATAACCCCGTGTCATAATGACGCGATCTCATCCTATCATCACCTTATCAGGTGATTTCATGTGGATGAGATCGCGTCCAAGCACGGGCAATATCAAGACACTACAGAGATATACCGGTATTTTGAGATCTGCCGAAAAAAGCACGTATTGCAATACAAGGAGAAACCCTGATTTAATAGGCCGCGTTGCTAAATAAGCCCGCTGCCGGCGTGCAGTCTCCGTTATTACCGAGATGCACGCCGGCTACATGCTTCTTAACGCGGCATATATCATACGATTATAGGAACGTGCCATTTCTATGAGTATTGCAGAACTTAACACAAAGTGAGAAGTCAAGATTAGAGGCTTCATTGTGCAGCTTCAGATTACAAGGGCACCACGCATTCACCAGCCTATCGAGCTGGTTCTACAGGTGCCCACTGTAACAAAGCTGCATACATCGAATAACTACAGTCATGTGTCATTCTAATTGAGACTTCATGGTAACGCAACCAATTCTTACACAAGCAATCAACATTTAAGATACAGTATTATACCTGGATCCTGAAGTAATTAACATGGACTTCAGGATCCAGGACATACTGTATATATCAAGTATGTAAAGCAATGCGTCAATGATTTGAGTGTGAATTATTTAATAACATTTTAAGTATGAGTAACATCTATCAAAATGCGATTTCTGCCGTTGAGAACGGTGCGAAATTCAAGGTCAATTTTCAAGAGAGAAGTCTGAAGATTGACGGTAAGTACATCATCGAAAACGGTGTGTATGAAGGTGAACTGGGAGTAGCGAAAGCGGATGAGAGAGAATGTTTGTCGGAGGTGGAAATGTTATACCAACGATACAAGCACTCTGTCCCGTCAGAGCGTAGTGAAAGTAAAGCGCGACAATACTTCAGAACCTTGTCAGAGCTTGATTTGAGCGATGACGATATGATGTTTGGTGAACGAAGAGACAAAGCGCAAATCGAACTGGAATTGTATTTCTTATGCCAAATCATTCTTGGCTTCCAGTGGAATGCTGAAACAATGGGTAATTGGTTTTGGCAAAGTGGTAATGACAAAGACTTGGTGATACTCAAAGATTGGGTGGAGCCTACAAATAAATAACTGTTTTTCAATAACTTTTTAATTCTATCAATTATGGCTAAAAAGAAGTCAAACGAGACAAAGGTGTTGTGCCCTAACTGCGGCACAGAGTTGGCAATCCCCGCACAGTCATCTATTGCTGTCGGTGTAATCATTGGTAAGGACGCTGGTCTGGGTACTGTATATGCTCCTGCTGCTGACAAGCAAAAGCGTAGCGCACAGGAACGTATCGAGGCATTGCGAGCTGCTGGTGTTGACGTAAGTAATCTATTTGCTATGCAGGGTGCAAATGGCGGTGAGTGTATCGCTTGCAACAAGGATGGCAAACTCTCTATCTTGGACGATAACGATCCTATCTTCCAGTACATTTTGACGAATGGTACTATACCTAACCGAAAGTTGTTCAGACGTTGGGTGATGGCGCAGATGTTCTACATGATGGCTGCTGAAGACTATAAGACACATCAGCGTTATGGCGTAACTGCTATGATTCATCGTCTTGGTTACGAGTACACCTGGAAGATGTTATTGAACGAGTTGCACGCTCAGGTCAAGATGGCAAAGCACAATGACCGTGAGAACTTTGAGGACCGCCATCGTTGGTTCAATCAGGCGGTAGTAATGCAGATGGCAAAGCACTATATCAGTGAGTTGCAGAAGTTTGTAGACCGTAAACCTGAGAAGAGATGTAAAGGTGTGCCATACAAGACAATTGGCGGTAAGCATATCTTCGTATCTGACATGCGTAGTAAGCTCTACAACAAGTTCTGGATGGGTCTTGGACAAATCCGTAATGCGAAGACAATTGAGCAGTTGTATGTGGCTACAAAGAATTTCAACGACAAGCGTTTGAAGTTGGATTGGGACACTCCTCAGTGCTGTGAGTGGATTGACGCTTACAAGGGTTCTGGTGCCTACTTTACACTCCAGAATATGATTCGTTTCCACAATTGCAACATCATTGATGATGCCGGAAAGAAGTTGGATAAGGAATTGTCTTTACAGTTCATCAAGGCCAAAGCAACTATGTATTGCAACGGTGATGGCTGGAGAATGTTGGCGGTTCTGAAGAAATGTCTGGAAGACAACAGTATCGACATCCGTGCTAAAATTAAGTCATGGAGAAAGCGTAAGTAACCTCAAATACTTGGGAGGTATTTGTGTGATGGATTGATAATATTTATATACCCTCCATTGTAGAAGGGACCGATGCCAGGTTATTACCTGGCCTGGTCCCTTCACGGAAGGAGGCTATAAATCATCACAGTAAAGTTATCCCCCTAATCAATAATCACACTAAATATTATCATTATGAACAAGAAGAAGTATGACCCGAAATATATAGAAGATGCTAACAAGCGTCTTTGGAATATCTTGAATGACAAGAGAGAGTTTGATGATTGGACTCAAATTTCATTGTCAGTACAAAACGCAGTACAAGCTGCTGCTAATGTCTGGGGTACGTCCAGCGATGAACAAATACACCATTTAGCGAAGTTCATTCGAGAGATTGTGGAGTCTGAACTTCATAACTTGCTTCGTTTCGATATTACGTTTGCCGACAAAAAGACGAAGACTACAAGACAGTCTGTAGAATGGTGGCATAAGCACAATTACGGCAATCTTCAAGCATTGCTTAAACAGTTGATTAAAGAATATGGTGGTCGTATCGAATTAACTGATTGCCACTCTATTATTCGCGGCAGTGATGAAGTTGGGAACGATTGTGAGCGTCCTGTTATCATTAAAGCATTGTCGCTGAAAGAAAAGGATTTGATCGAAATCACATACATTGACAAAGATCAAGAGTTTGTGGATGCTTCAGACCTCTTCACATACGATGAATTATATGACATTTTGTGTAACGCTTGTCAATCTTTGAACTTATGGCTGAACAAATAACACATTATCAGAAATGTGCGTGTGGAGCAATTACCGTATGGTTTGAAAACAACGCTTCCAACAGCATGTTTATGGAGACTTTTGAGAATCTTCAATTAGACATTTCTGATGCAGAGCAATTGCCAGATTCATATTGTTGCGACCATTGTGTAAACCGTTGGGGAATTGATTTATGTGAATGTGGCTCAGGCTCACCGGTAGGAAAATGTGAATGTGGCTCCAAACAATCTCATGATACATTAGGTGTGCAGTTTGATTCATTTGGAGCATTAGTACGAACTTTTCAACAATGCTAATATGGAAAAATCGCTAAATGACATACAAAAAGAACTGGAGACTTTAGAAAAGCAAAAGCGGGAACTTGAAATAGCAATTGAGACAATAATCAATACTGCAATGCAACGTGTTGCCGCCTCCCAGAAACTTAATCGTATCAGTGAACATATATTTACTATCCGATTTTCAGACATGATTGGACAGCCTTGGGAACCTCGTTATTATGACTGGAAGCAGTCTATTGCAATCGTGAAAAGGTTTCTACAATCAAAGCCTGCCGTTGAATGGAAAAGTGCGTTGCAGAGAAAGTTGAAGGAAACAAAACCTGGTCAGCCTGTCAGATTTATATTCAAACGTGGTAACGCATGGCATAATCGAGTAACAGAGAATATCCCTGTCTCATATCAATTTATACAAGAAATTGTAAATCAATTAACATAAATATGGCACATCCAAAATATTTGGCCATATATAATGGCTTACCATATCCTGCGGATTCATTAACTGATTTAGCATATAAGTTATGTGGAATGCAGATATTATATGACCATGATAAGAGTGCGTGGAGCGTTGTGATAAATGGTAAAGTATCTGCAAGATATAGTGACGAATGGAGTCATGATGAAATAGTTCGAGACTACATGAAGACTTTTGTACACAAGAATACTTATGCAAATTTAGCTTTCTACTCTTTAATGACTTGACAATTATGAGCAATAAATATAAACAATCAATAAGATTTCGTGATGCCAATAAGAATAGTTGGTGTGTCGAAATAGAGATACGCAATAAAAAACATGAATGCGTTGATAGAACCACGTTACAGCCGTTTACACAACTATACGAAGTGTCCGTATGCGGTGAAGGATGTGGCGGGTGTGGGCAATGTGATACGCACATTAAACCACGTACACAAGGCCAACGGTCTTTGTTGGAGTTTTGGTCAAAATATCATTTGAACAACATGTCTGGAGGTACACACAGACAATCAAGGTACCTTCAAAGCAAGAAATACGAAGAAGACTATTATCACTTCATAGAGTTATTTACTCGTATTCCTAACGAAGATCGTAAACAATATACAGTGCTCATGAACTGTATTTTAACAAACGATGGCTTTGTAATTGACAAATCAGGACATAAACAAGTTGCCGCAGTTATCAAAGATAAAATGCAAGGCAATCCTGTGCGTTACATTATGGGTTGTGAGAAGTATGACATAAAGCACGATATGAAAGATTATTGTGTGCAATGTTTCTTTCTGGCCTTAAATGGTATATATGAGGACCGAGGCTATAAATACGGTACCTCATGGCTGTACGACCCCCTCCCAGATAATATAGTGCAAATGATTGAAGGCATTTGTAATCAAATCGGAAAAGAAGAAAAGGAATATTCTACATCATTAGCGAATGGCGATGCTGATTGTCAAGAACCAATTGGTCCTAAGACATCGGTTGATATGATTATGCACTTGGGTGATTTCAACCGCCAGCAAGCAGAACGATTTATCGCTCTTGGAACGCATCTTAACTATTCGTATGCCGACATGATGGACACTTTTACAGAAGTAAGTGAACATTTATATTCTGTAAATGGGTGTGAGTATTATGTTGGTACAGTACAAGAGTTGAAAGATTTAGTACATGATACCGTGCATAACGATAGTGAATACGAATATTTTTGGAAGGAGGCGGTATCAGCAGGTAGTACAACATTGGGATTGAACGACTGGCTCGAAATTCTGGTGGATGATGATTGGTGCTCTGTATTAAACCATTATGATGGAACCTACCAATCTTATTGGGTAGATGGCACCTCAATTTGTGTTTGTAGAACTTAATAAATTCAAGCGATGAAACATACAGATTTTCGCTATCTTGTGCATGACATTAAGCGCAAAGAGCAACAAGAACTTTGCCGAGCATTAGAGGCTCATGGCGGGAGTTATTCGTGGTGGAACACAGAAGAGGAGGGCTTTGTGGAAGACGAGCATCCAATTATAGCTGTGAATGTCAACAGCATGTTTCCTAATCCTACTGATATAGAAATCAGATCTGTGTCAGTTGACAACGGCCATCTAATATTCGTTGGCGAAGACAAGGAAAGCGGAGAGTTGGTTGATTTCCAGGCTTGGGATGTATTTGCCGGACACTTAGGCTTCATTATAGATCTTATTCCAGACGCTGATGGAATTAACGATGTTACGATGCAACAAGATGATTTTACAATTATTACTGTGTGTCGTGATGATTTGATTTCCTATGGATATGACGCTGAAGACCTATCCGATGATGAAATGCGAAATGTAGCTCGTGTTATGGGTGACTTATACTCTGAATATGAGTACGCTGAAGAGTTGCGCATGGCAGCAGATAAATTAAATATTGCTAAGAAGTAGAAATATGAAAGGCACTCTTAAAAATGGGAGTATCACATTGACAGTTGAATGTGAGACATATTCCATTACTCCTAAATATACAAATATCTGGGTGGAGAATTTTGAGCAAGTTGCAGAAATCCTCCAGCATCGAATTTGTGAAGCTGTTCGTGTGTCTGTTTTGAATTGCAATTATGACATTTGGCAAGTTGGATTCAAGACAGAAGACATAAAGATTGAAATATAGTTTTTCAATACCCTATTGCAAGGCCACTTTGACTTAGTGTTGAAGTGGCCTTGTTCATTAAGCGCAAAAAAGTGGACAACTTTTCACACCACTCTTTTAGCATTTCCCTATTCATAATAAACAATTGACAAATCTTAAAACAGTAAATTATGGCATCTTATTCAGATATAGCTCATAGATGGGCCAACCAAGACTTTGGTCGAAATGGCTCATTGGTTGCAGGCAACTGTTCCTGCGATGAGTACAGTTTCAAATCTTACAATACGGTTATCGGTCAATGGCTCGACAAGGATAAAAATGTGATGGTAATTATAGATGAAAATCTGAGTCCATCAACATCAAAACACATAAGCGCATTATGTGGTGCAGTTCCTGGCAGAGTTCACGTTTTCCGTTGCCATTTATCAGCAACATATTGGGAATGGGACAACGTACATTTTATTGACAGACATACGCCTTTCGATAAGAAGGTGCGTATGCAGATGGTTGAAGTGTTTATCAACAATCTTTATCAAGATTTCCTGCAAATCACTACTTCACGCTCATTAAAAGATGGTGAGATTTCATTGAAGTGTTGGAGATACATAAAAGAGTTGAACGAACTGTATAATAACGATGCTTCACCTCAAAAATGGCTGAAACAGAAGCTGGGAACAAATCTCACAAAGGAGTCTCGTGCCTGGATTATGAGAAAGCGCAAGATGGTGAAATGTTTGCTGGAGGGATTGTCTATTCAAGAGGTAACTGATGCAGTATTCGGTGCCGGCACTTGGAATGCGTATGAGGAACGTGTTGCTCCACTCAAAAAAGCTGCAAATGCAAGAGAGTTTGCAGAAAAAGTCAATAGGTATTTAATGACAAGCAATGGGTGGAGCCGTAAACCTTTGTATTCTTATAAGGAAATACAGGCGATGACCCCCTCCCAGCGCATTGCAATCAAATTTGCCAATTTCGAGAAGAAGCTGGTTCGTACAAAAAAGCAGCGTGAACATAAGGAGAAGTCTATGGAACGTGCCATGCGTTACATCGGACTTGGACCTATTAAAGACAGCAGATACGACCATACATTCCAGACTGTTACCAATCATTTTACTGGTGAGGTTATCTATTTCATGGAGCATTCAAGCTATTACTATAATTATCATGAGCATATTGAGGTTAAGTTTGGTCCTGAGCAGTTCCGTGAGTTTTGCAATGCTCCAGACAAGAAACATTGGTTGAAGAGATTTTACGATATGTGTGCTATCAAGCGTAGTCGTATAGTTGCTATGAATGTAGACCATGACATTAAATCTGGAAAGCGTACTGTTGATAGCTTGACACCTGTAGAGACCGCTTTGTATGATGCGTATCGTGAACGATGTGCAAAGTATGAACGTGATGCAGAATTGCGTAGAATCAAAGAAGCCGAGGAGCGTGAGGCTCGAATGGCTGAGTTGGAAGCTCGTAAGCGTGCTGAACGTGAAGAGAAGTTGCAAAAGCTCGCTGTTTATCGTGAAAGTGGAATTGAAGGCTTACGTAATATTTGGCGTGACCACCTTGATGCTATACCCAACGAATGTAGAGACGATAAGGAATACTACTACGGTGGCAATATCTTGTTAAGATTCAAGGATGATACGCTTATCGAAACAAGTAAAGGCATCAGGCTCCCAGTTAAAGTGTGTAAGGTTGTATTCCGCACAATCAAACAATGGCATGAAGATCCACGCACATTTACCCCTACTGAAATTAGAACTGAGAATTGCGGCATATTTAGGATCACGGAATATCGTGATGACATTTTGGTTGCCGGATGTCACAGAATCGCATACACCGAAATGGAACGTATGTACAATGAAATCTTAAAACTACAGCAAGTAGCATAATAATCACTTTTTTAATTCATCAATTATGGAACATTTGATTTCTGTAAAGACTTTTGAGAACGGCGTTATGTCCGTTAGTGAGTTCAAGAACGCTAACCTTCACAAGAAAGAGGTTGCAGGTATTGTATTGCAGACTGAGACTATCGGCCTCATTCTCGCTTTGCCATCATGGAAAGAAAAATGGGGCAGTGAGGATATTTGTGTCGATGTAAAGAATGACGATGATTATATCGGCGAAGCAAAGGCATTGACAACATTGTGTGGCCTGGAAGCAACTCAGCGTATTGTGAAGGCACACGAAAACTACGAAGGAATGTATGCGGCAAAGCGTTGCCTTGAATATGATTGTGCGGGCCTCCAGTGGTATCTCCCATCTCTTTATGAGCTTGGTATGTTGGCTGCATTCAAGAATGAGATTAATGCAGTATTGGACGAGCTTGGATTGTCAGATGCCAAGTTAAAAGACGAGTGGAGCTGGAGTAGTTCTGAGTACAACCAGCCTTACGCATGTTTCGTCTACTTCTCCAATGGTAACTTCATCTACAACTACAAGTATAGCAGTTACGTAGTTAGGGCTGTGTGTGCATTTGAGCCATTGCGAGGCGTTCTTTCAACGCCGAGCGAAAAGACAGAGTTGACAGACGATGAGTTGATCGCTTTGTTGAAGCAGCGTAACTATAAGGGTGAAATCACTAAAACATTCAAGTTGTAATGGATAAGTATAGTATTAATTGGCTGGGTAAAGAGTACCCGGCCATTGATATTACAATTTTTGCCGGCACGCCAGAAGAGCAACAGGTAACAGTATCATCTACCGAATTGGATGCTGTTCTCTTGCAGGATATGGAAGGCAGTGTAGCGTCTCATGATGCAGTGAAACTGGATGAGACAATCGCATACTACATTGAGCCTGATGAGTTCAATTTGTCAGAAGAGGAAATTGTCAAAATTGTAGAAGCAAGTTATAACTAATATGCCTTATAAGAGTGAACGAATACCGATTCAAGGTACAGTTTACGATAAGCGTAGAAAACTTTCTTTAGAGCAAATTCGGGCAATTAAAATTTTGAATGAGCAGGGTTACAGCCAACGTAAGTTAGCGGCTATGTTTGGGTGCAGTAAGCGTTCCGTCCAGAACATACTGCACCCTCAACAACGTAGCAAGCCTAAGAAACGCTCTACGGCTTATTGGACTGAAGCTAAAAAGCAATACAGGAGACGTAAGCAAGAATTGTATCAAACAGGTAAAATTAATGAAAACAGGAAGAGAAAACATCGAACTTCAGACAAGCCACCCTAATTATGGTAAAGTGGTAAAAAGTGCCGATGGTAGAATTATATGTCATATTTGCGGGAAGCCGTTCCGTAAATTGGGTGCTCATGTAGTTCAAACGCACGGCATCACTTCATGGGTCTATAAGGTCATGTTTGGCCTTGACGTAATAAAAGGACTTGTTTCTGATGAACACCGGCAACATCTGTCAGATTGTGCAAAACGCAATTATGACGTGTCAATCAAGAAGAATCTAATTGAGGGCGGCACTGCTACAAGATTTGCGAAACATTCAAAAGGACGTGTGAAAGCTGTCGTATCAGAGCAGACCAGATTGCGTCTTGTTGAGCAAGGCAAACGAACTATTCACAGTAATTCCAATAGACATGAAAAGAACATACATAGATGAAAGCAATGCAATACCAATTCATAGCTTTCTAAAATGTATGATGACATTCACTGGATTAAAGCGCGGGAAAGATTATGTCATTCGCGCCAATCACATTCGTATTATCAAACATCCAATCAGAGGTAAAATTTTATCAACACTAAAGGAGTGTTATCCAGAGTATCATTACTACTGGGAGACTCCAAGAATATTAACATGGTTCAAATAAGAAAGTTATGAGTAAATATAGTTTTATTCAAATGGGCGAAAAGGTAAAGTATGACCCATTTGGCGATGGGAATTATCGCATTATGCAAGTGTGTAAACATGTACCAGAGGTCATAAAGGACGATACAAGCATTTCTCTTATTCCAATTGAGGAAGAACACTACGAAGAGGAGATAATCTCTGAAATAGCAAGAGCAGATGAGTTAAAGCCTTACCTGAAAGAATTTAATAAGGGTTACTGGTGTGCTATCCAAGATGCCTGTGCTAACGGTACATCTGATACTACAATCAAAGATATGATTAAGGCTGCTGGTTTTACATATTATGATTGTTTGTGGCTGATGGAAGACAGCGATTTCCAGAATGAACATTTGAATGAAATTATTGAAACAATCTTTCAAAAGACATTTGAAAGGCTGGTGGAAGAACTTGACTTTGAGCCAGAGTTTTTAATGCTTGAATTGTCTAATGGAGAAACGGTAAGAGGTATTGTTATTGAGGAACGTATTGATCGTAAAAATGATACTGGTGGCAAATATATCTATGACATCCGACATGCCGATGACACTGAAGAACTGGCTACAATTGAACAGATTGTTCGTGTAAACCGTGAATGTTCTATTGCGCTTGATTCACCAATCGAAGAAGTTGATTGCGGAGGGTATCTTGAAATTGAGGACTGGTCTTACGAGGACTGGGAGGAAGCTGCTTACAATGTGTTATCTGAACCATTTGAGGATGCACCTTCCCATAAAATACAGGAGTTCATCTCTAATTACTGGGAGAACATGGAGTCTTTTGAGAGAAATATCGAGACTTTCAAGCAGTTTATTGGCAACGATTTGTAATCCGACACGATATGCAGTTATTATATATAGACTTGTTTTGTGGTGCCGGAGGTACAAGTACAGGCGTTGAGACGGCTCGTTTGAATAAAGAGCAATGTGCAAAGGTGATTGCGTGTGTGAATCACGACAAGAACGCTATCGCCTCCCATGCGGCCAACCATCCAGATGCGTTGCATTTTACTGAAGATATTAGAACATTGGAACTTTCTCCAATGAAAGCGCACCTCAAAAAGTGTAGAGCCGAATATCCAGACTCGTTGGTGGTTCTTTGGGCTTCTCTGGAATGTACGAACTTCAGTAAAGCGAAAGGAGGTCAGCCACGAGACGCTGACAGCCGTACTCTTGCAGAACATCTATTCCGTTACATAGATGCCATTCAGCCAGATTATATACAAATTGAAAACGTGGAGGAGTTCATGAGTTGGGGTCCGTTGGATGAGAATGGTAAGCCTGTAAGTAAAGACAAAGGGACCTCGTATGTCAATTGGGTTAATAAGGTGTGTGATTATGGATATAGATTCGATTTTCGCATTCTTAATTCAGCAGATTATGGGGCAATTACCAGTCGCAAACGATTCTTTGGAATATTCGCAAAGGGCGATTTGCCAATTGTGTTCCCTACACAGACACATGCGAAGAAGCCTACCTCTGGTAAAAAGAAATGGGGTGCTGTAAGAAATGCCCTTGACTTTGATGATAAGGGAAAGAGCATGTTCGGAAGAAAGAAACCTTTGGTGGATGCCTCTCTGAAACGAATTTATGCAGGGCTTATCAAGTTCGTAGCTGGTGGCAAAGATGCGTTCCTTGTGAAGTATAACTCCATGAACCAAGCAGGAAAGTATGTCCCACCCAGCATAGATGAGCCATGCCCTACTGTCGCTACGCAGAACCGATTAGGGCTTGCGTATGTGTGTTTCTTATCAAAAGCATATAGCGGAGACCCTATGAGTAAAAATTCAAGTGTAGATGAGCCTGCTGGAACCATTACCACAATTGACCACCATCAGTTTATATCTGTGCATTACGGAAATGGTTTTGTAAAGTCTATTGATGAGCCAGCTCCAACTATTACTACGAAAGATAGGTGTGCGCTTGTCAATCCAACTTTCATTGTCAATCAATATTCTGGAGGCGGTCAATTATCAAGTTGTGACGATCCGTGCCCCGCAATTACAACTAACCCTAAGCAGAATGTAGTAGCGTGTGAAACGCAAAGCGATTACTTTTTGATGAATCCGCAATACTCATCTCCAGGAGGTTCTGTTGATAATCCATGCTTTACTCTGATTGCACGTATGGATAAGATGCCTCCATACTTGATTGAAGCGACTCATTCTGGGGTATTGCACGACTTCATAACGATGACTGACAAAGGTTTGGTGTATCATATTTATGACACTGACTCTGAGCCGATGAAGCAAATTAAAGAGTTCATGGCACTCTACAACATTGTAGATATTAAGGTTCGTATGCTAAGGGTTGGCGAACTCAAAAAGATTATGGGCTTCCCAGAAAATTATGTCCTGATTGGTACACAGGCCGAACAGAAGAAATATATCGGAAATGCAGTTGAAGTTACAATGGCTCGTGTGCTTTGTGAGGCATTATGTAACACATTATTAACAATGCAACGTAAAGTTGCGTAATCATTCAATCATATTATGGCAGAAAACAAAGAAACAAGAAACGCTTCTTCCAATAAGCGTCCAGAGAACTATACAAAACAACAAGGTGTAAAAGCAACTTTGACGCTGGCAGATTTTCAAGATGACCAGTTATTCGCGGAATTGAGAAGGCGTGGATTTTCTGGAGAGTTGCGCTTCTCTAAAGTAATTTCAGTATGAGTGATGCGAATGTTTACAATCCCTGTAGTGAATGCAAATTCAAGATAAATTTTGGCCGTTGTCCAATGGGGCAAAGACGCAAATGTCCAACATGGATGTTAGCTGATATTTTGCAAACCGACAAAGAAGCTGTGGACAAGATTCCAGACAATTTATTAATTGATGTGCTTAGAAAACGAGGGTGGCACGGAGAATTAAAACAAACAACATTGGTTACAATTTAATATCAATCGTATGAACACGGAGGTAATGTTTTCTTCAGCAACTGATTTGTGGGCAACACCACAGTCTTTCTTCGATCAGTTAAATGCTGAATTTCACTTCAACTTAGATCCTTGTGCAACTCCAGAAAACGCGAAGTGTACTAAGTTTTTCACGAAAGAAATTGATGGCTTACGCCAGAACTGGGGGGGGTATAACGTCTTTTGTAACCCGCCATACGGCAGAGAACTTCCGTTATGGGTGCAGAAGGCTTATGAAGAGAGTAAGAAGCCTAATACTACGGTGGTCATGCTTATTCCGGCTCGAACAGATACCCGGTATTTCCATGAATACATCTATCATAAAGCGAAAGAGATTCGCTTTCTAAAAGGCAGGCTTAAATTCGGAGATTCTAAAAATTCTGCACCGTTCCCATCAATGGTAGTGGTGTTCTAAATCTAAAAAAGTATGGCAAAGAGATTAACAAGAGAAATGGCCGATGATGCTGCTGAGAAATTGGCAGAAATCGCTTTTGACAAAAAGATCAAAAAAGCAAAAGAAGAAATGACCAAGTTCGGAGACGAGTTGGTAAAAAAGTATGTGCCGGCACCTATTCTGGCATTAGGACAAGAGTACGCTTCATATTTCCCAGATAGAAGTAACAACATTCAGTTTACTTCAGAGACTGCTCCAAGTTATCATTATTCAGCGATTCCATGCACAACGAGTAATCCAATTTATCGAAAGGTGTTCGTGCTGGATAATGACGATTACAAGAAAGGTCATGGTCTTAAAAGACGATATGAAGATTTGTGTAGCGATAAAAGAAAGTACAAAAGCGAGGTGTCTGACGCTTTGATGCAATTGAAAAGTGAGAAGCGTATCACCGAACAGTTTCCTGAAGCCCTTCCATTTCTACACTTCTGTGACACAACAGCTCTTGTTCCGCAATTCGTGGAATTACGAGCAATGCTTAAATAATTAACACTTAATCATTATGTCCAAGACAGACTATCAAAAAATCAACACGCTGTTTATGCGTGACGAAAACAGTATCATCATGCCAAACAACATGACGTGTGATGAGTTTGAGTATTTGAAATCCCTTAAATGGGAATGCACTGAGAAAATTGACGGTACGAATATCCATTGTGACATCTTTTGTGATGGCAACAATGTAGAAATTTCGATTCATGGTCGCACGGAAAAAGCGAACATTCCCACTCATTTGCTGGAGAAGTTAAAGACAATCTTTACAGTGTATCACATTGGCACTGTATTCAACAAGCAAATCGAAGCAGCAACGCCGGAGACCCCCTTCCAGGCTTCCATCTATGGCGAGGGATATGGGGTTAAAATTCAAAAAGGTGGTAATTACATTAAAGATGGAGTCGGTTTCATCTTGTTTGATGTAAAAGTTGGCCGCTGGTGGTTGAATCGTGAAGCATGTGAAGACATTGCTAAGGCATTCGAGATTCCAATTGTGCCACTTATCGGCTACATGACTATTCCAGAGGCAATCGAATTTGTCAAAGCGGGATTCAAGTCAACAATTGCCGAGAATAAGGATTATGACGCTGAAGGTTTGGTGCTCAAAACTCCTTGTGGACTCCTATTCCGTAATGGTGAACGTATTATCACCAAAATAAAAACATGTGACTTCCAGAAATACCACGCTAAATATGGCGATGGCCCTGTTGAACAAAAAGTAAATCCACACTACAAGAGCAATGAGTAAATCGAAATTCAAGACTGGAGATAGAGTTAAGATTATCGCCAATGACATCCAGTCTAACATGGTTGGTAAGATTGGCAAAATCAAGAAAGTGTACGCTATATTCAATGACCACCATCAATACGTATATCGAGTTGAAGTTGGTGATGTGACCTTGAAAGGTGTTGCTTTGGAAACAGATTTGGAATTGGTATGACAAAGGATATAAAGGTGGAAGATCAGATAGGAAACCACGATCTGAAACTATTTCGCTCCACATATTTACGCTATATCGCACTTAGCAAATATTTATTTGCCAGTGGCGAAAAGGCTATTTATGACATCAACGAAATTCCAAAAGATAATGAGTTCTATCAAGCTGCTAAGGCAACTGCAAAATCATTAGGTGTCAACTGGAAGAAGATGACGCACGAAGAAAGCAATCGAGTCATGTTAGCTTTGCTTGAAGATACTTACAATGCTATGGCAGCGGTAGGTGACAAATCCCACCTGGTTGTGGAAGTGAAGCTGAAAATTGTCAAGTAGCTATTAGCCCAAATGCGTTAGCCGGCCATCGCATCCGGCTGGGCACAAATAATCAAACGATAGTAATATGGAAAATAAATGGATTAGAGGAGCAATACCAGCATTGCTTATACACTGCTCTATTGGGACCGTGTATTGCTGGTCTTTATTAAGGAACAGCATTTGTGAGAGTTTAGGATGCCAGCCACACGTCATTGAATGGGCGTTTTCTTTGGCTATCTTCTTTTTGGGTATGTCTGCTGCATTTGGTGGCAACCTTGTAGAAAAGAATGTAGAAAAGTCAGCTAAAGCGTCTGCAATATGTTTTGGATGTGGCATGGTGGGCACTGGCCTATCTATCGCTGCCGGAAGCACGTTGGGAGTGATGTTATGTTATGGTGTTTTGATGGGAATTGGACTGGGTATCGGTTATCTCACCCCTGTCAAAACACTGATGATGTGGTTTGCGAAACATAAAGGGTTAGCAACTGGAATTGCAATTACAGGGTTTGGATTAGCGAAAGTGATTGCTGCGCCTCTTATAACATATCTGCTTTCCAGATTTACGATTGCGCATACGTTTTACATACTGGGTGGCGCATACTTCTATTTGATGTGTATTGGCGCAATGTTAATTAGAAAACCAGAAGGCCGTGAAGAGTGGAAAGGTGTTGCGTTTAACCTTAAAGATAGTCTGAAATTTATTATCAATAAGCAATACCTGGCTATATGGTTCGTGTTCTTTATAAATATAACATGCGGACTGGCTTTGATTTCTCAGGAAAAAACAATTTTGACAATCAGCGGACTTGGAGCATCGGTTGCAATCATTGCAAGTTGCACTGCGGCCCTGAATGCTATTGGTAGATTTGGATATTCTACATTGTCTGACAAGATAAAGGATAGGGCATCTGTGTATTTATCAATATTTCTCAGTTCTATCATTGTCCTATCATGGAATTGGCTGGGATTCAGTAGTGTGTTTGTAGTTGTAAGCGTATTGCTAATGTGTAATGCTGGGTATGGTGGAGGGTTCTCTGTTCTTCCATCATTGCTCAGTGATAAGTTTGGAATGCAAAATGTGTCTGTTGTTCATGGATTCGCGCTCAGTGCTTGGGCATGGGCTGGCTTAATAGGAAATCACATGGGACACTATCTGCTAACCTCACATGGAATTAGCGCATTATTTTTTGTGTTGATTCTTTTGTATGGCATTGCAGCAATAATAACAAATAAATATATTTTAAGTAGATGAGTATGGAAACAGTTTTTGATATTTATGACGTGGCTCTTGAATATGGGTTAGATGTCATTGAAACGACAACGAATGGCACTGGTTATCCAGAAGATCTTAAAAAAGCTATGATTGGCTTTGAAGAATTTGAAGAAGCCGAAAAACTTGCCAATAAATATGGATTGCGTATTACAACATTCTTCAAAAAAGATGGATGGCATTTGTGGGTAAGAAATGGAAATACGACATATTGCGCCTTACATATTACATCAGCTGATTATGGCGATGATTACAACCATCATTATTGTAGTGACAGAGTTCGATTCTATGAGGAAGAGGTAAAGCCATGTTTGGAAAATTTTGACAGTTTAGATGAACTGGAAGCGTTTATACGTGATAAGCGCAAACTATTCGATAAGCTCGATGATATTGACGATTCTCAGTTGGTGATTTCGTATCAAGGCAACTACTATGAGACTATTGATATTAACTCAATGGCATGGGCTTTTGATACAAAGAATTATGTGATTGGTGTAATTAAAGATTAAAGTTATGAATATTGCGATAGTTGTAACTTGTATTTATTTGATTGCATTGTGTGTATCACATATTTGGTCGTTATACATAGCATTCAAACGATGTACATCACGTTTGCAGGCTTTGGCTACAGTTACGTCAGCGTGGTCTGGCATATTGTTAGGGATTTTAATTACAGTTTTAGTTATCAAATTATGGAATTAGCAGAAATTGTACGTAGAAGTCAGGGTGAACGATATACGTACCCGGATATTTTCACAGATAATTGCGGACTTGATATTGTTTGGCCAGAAGGTAAGTTGCACGCAGTTCCTTCATGGGGTCATCGTCCATCTAATAAAGTAAGGCGAGTCACCGTACAGGTATCAAGTTTTCGAGGGGTAAGCATTGGTGCTATTCATTATTATGGCATGTTGTCAGTACAAGGTGTCAATATGGCGCATGATGAAAATCCTACGTGCTCTACAATGGATAGTCGATGTGAGGAACAAAATCCATTGTCGTGTTACACATATAAATTGCGCCTCACGCGCCCCATTACACAGGAAGAGATTGATATTGACCAGGAGTTAGGGCATCATTTGGCAAGATTTCCTTATCAAGATGTGGGGGACTTAACTCCATGCTGGAATACAGAAGAGGAAATTCTGGAATTTGCCAAAGAAGTGTTTAAGGCACGCTTCCAGGGTAAGTGGGAATTATACATAGAATATTGGGCTGGGCATGTTGAAAAGGTTGACGTATAATATATTATCGGCTCCATTTTCAATATTTGCTTTCCGATAAGACTATAAAAAACATTTAATGTAGTATCTTTGCATAAAATTAGATTATGAATAAGGAACGTAGACAAGAATTGGGCGAAGTGATCGACTATCTTGATGATGCAATTGTAAGGTTAGAAGAGATTAGAGATGACGAGCAAGATTCTTATGATGACCTTTCCGAAGGGTTGCAAAACGGTAGAACTGGCGATAGTATGCTGAATGCTATTGACCAGTTGAATGGGTTTTGTGACGATATAGAGAAAGTGAAAAGCAAGGTTTCTGACATGATGTTGAATAAGAAAAAGAAGAAGGTATGAAAATGTCACTCCCCAGCTTGAATAGTTGTATAACGCTATTGGCTGACAGTAATGTGTGGTCTACTAAAATTGGAGATAAAGAATATGCTTTACCAGCATGTTTAGAACGATGGTTTGCGTATCATATCTATGTTTCAAATGATATGCCAATGATTTCTGGTACCATTCGTTGCCAGAACAAACATGTTACGCCATCTGATATTAATCAATTTATTGCTGATTTTAAGAGTACGCATCCATTAGAGGAGTTGAAGTTCAAATGGTCGCATATAACTCATTATGCTACCGATGACAACCCAATGGAAATACCTAACGCTTTTTCTTATACTATACATCTGGAGAAATGGCAAGAAATTCGTCTTCTGTATTTATTGAGAAGTACAAGGAATCCAAAGCGAGCAATCGAAGAATGGTTTCTTGATTATTGTGAGAAATACGCTTTGACACCTAAATATAAACGCGATATTACCATTCAACATGTTGAATTGGCTTCTACTTTTTGCGCTCTACATGGAATTAACATTAATCAGATTCCGCAAGAAGAAGTGGTTTACAATTCAAAAGCAGAGAAAATTATAGTTGGGATATGGCATGAAATACGCATGTTGGTCTATATACTACTATATGTTATGGCTGCAATGGGGTTAATATTATTAGGTGATAAAATTAAGGGTATCTTTATCAGTTCAATCATTTCATTAATTGGCTGGGGTATGATTTGTGTACCATTGGTCAAATTTGTAAATAAGGCAAAAGATGATACGGTTAAGAGAAAAAGACATTGAAAAACTTTCCATCATCTTAGAGCTACCACAGTATGCCGTTGAAAAAATGGCAGCAATGAATTTGATTTATGACGCACTGGCGGTAGACATGTTGATGGTGTATGACTGGAAGAAACTCAAACGGAGTAAGAAATATACTGTAAAACAAATCTTGCAGGCACTGATGGATGAGTATCAGGTTTCCAAAACTAAAGTACAGGCCGCTGTATATGGTAAAAGGAAACGCACTTATTCCTGTCAGCAATGTGGTAAGCGCATCACAAAAAGCGAAAGTGACCGCAATGAAGGCTTATGTGATTTGTGTGTATCGAAATCTATAGAATTATAATTTGATCAAGTATTCACCAAAATATAATAATTATGAACAGAGTAGTAGAAGTTTACAAGCATTACAAGTCATTGAACGGCTCTATGCTATTACTATTCCGTGTGCGCAATAATTATGAAGCATATTTTGATGATGCCACCAGTATCTCAACAATATTGAATGTTCAATTGCACACGGAAGAGGTTGGAAACATCGTAATTTCCAAAGTTGTCTTGCCTGCATCTGACATCTTGGATTTGGTAGGTGATTTGGGAAATTATAACATACAATGCAAGCTGATTCAACAGCGCAATCAAACTGGTGATTTCGGCCTTCCAGACGTGGAATTACTAAAAAAGGAGCAAGAATTGGATTATTGAATAAAAATTTTTCACTTTGACATACTCCTTATTTTGTAAAAAGTTGTTAATGGTTAATTATCAAGTAGTTATGGTGATTTTATGGTTTAATTAGGTTTAACGCAAAACACGTTGATTATCAATGCGTTAGCAAAATAAATGTAGCAAAAATACTTTGTGTTTTGCTGTATTTATGATATATTTGCATCGTCTTTCACGAATTGATTGTGATAGACGATGCTTTTTATTTTGAAATAGTTCAAATTTATAACGATATGGAGACTAATAAAATCGAAAAAGAACAGTCCAAAAGGGTTCATACGAAGCTAAAATTCGTCAAGTCTGAAAAGACCGGTGCGTATGTCTCATTTGTTTCGCAGAATCCTAAAACTGGAAGAATTTGTGGTGTTCGTCAAGATTCAGAATATCCTAAGAAGATCTGCATCTTAGACAAGAAACTTATGTGTGATGTGCTGCTGAACGTCTTATATGACGCAACGCTTATCCCTATGGCAGAAAAGAATGGCTATGTGGTTATTGAAGTTAATCCAGTGCAATTCAAGGCTACCATTGAAACTACTTATGTACCTAAAGCGGTGTATGTCGTTGAGGTAAAGTTCGGCAATAAGATTATTCGTTTTGATCCGATGGATGGACGTAAAGACACCATTCGTACAATTGACGGATGCAAGAGTGTCTTGGAAAAACGTGTAGACATAAAGGACGTGACTCAGGTAGTAGAGGATTTTGTTGACGCAGCTACAGACATTATCCGTAAGTTCAGAAACGATGGCTTCCTATAAAAAAGCAAAACTTCCCAGAAAGCGTAAGAAGCAAGCGATTAAAGCACAAGGTCGCAAGTGGTATTACGATACAATCAGGCTATATGGAATCACTCAAAAGACTGGAAGGTTTTATGAGCCTATTTGTAAGTTCTGGAAGCATGACAGCATGAAACCGTCTGTTTTTGTCGGACCAAATGGTCAAGTAGGAGCAGTTATGGCTCCAACCCAATATTGGTAATATGAAAAGACCAATTGCAGGTATTGCCACTGATGCAGCACATTCAACAAAGCGTTTGGTAACTGAATATCAAGGTATAGATTTAGCTACAGGAGAACGCATTTTCTATAGGAACCTTGGCGAGCAAACAGTTAATATCGGAGAGTTTCTTGGAGTTGTTGAAGCAGTAAAATACATTATAGAACACGACTTCCAGCCTCGTATAATCTATACAGACAGTATTACTGCTATTAGTTGGTTCTACAATAAACGGACCGCCTCAAAAAAGAAAAATAAAGAGCTGCAAAAAGCTGAAATATTCCTAAAAGCATTTGCTTCTGATGTAGATACCATCGAAGTTGTGCATTGGAACAATAAGCAATGGGGCGAAACTCCAGCTGATTTCGGAAATAAATAAATTGATCGCAGAAAAAATCTGCAAATATCTTCAACCATATTTTCTTAGTTTCCCTATTCATTAGGGAACACATCGCGGGATAGAGCAGAGGTAGCTTGCAAGGCTCATTACCTTGAGGTCGGGGGTTCGATTCCCTCTCCCGCTACAAACAACTTTATCTTTAACAATTATGGACAATTTTAAGCAACGTAGAGAAGGCATTCTTAGTGTATTCAATCAGGCAAAGCAAGATTTGGAGACTTTGAATGCTGACATTCAAACTAAGATTGAAGCCAATCAAGCACAGATTGCTTCACTTGCAAGCCAAAATACCGAGTTGGCCGCACTTAAAAGTAGTAACGAATCGTCAATCAAGACATTCAGCAAGTTCTTTAAGTAATTAAGGTGCGTCCCAGTGGTGAAATGGTAAACACATTGGGTTTAAGCCCCAACGCCTTTGGCTTGTAGGTTCGAGTCCTATCTGGGACACAATGCTGGGAAGAGCCAGCAGAATAAGTTCTTTGACATTAAAATTAGAAAAAAGCATGAAAAAGTTTATGTATTTTATGATCGCATTATTTGCTTGCGTATCATTTACAAGTTGTCATGGTGTAATGCCTGGTGCAGATGAAGAGGCGGTACTGGTCCATAAGCCTTGGTTCTTTGGACATGGTGGTGTGGATGCAGACCCTGTAACAACCGGTTGTACTTGGTGCTGGTGGAGTACAAGTTCAGAGACATTCAAGATTATCCCTGTTAAATACACGGAGAAGCTGGATGACATTATCTCAAACGAGAATACTCCTCTTGATTTCAATACAATGATTACCCTCCAGATACAGAAAGGTAAATCGCCACTACTGCTTGAAAATTATGGCGTAAACTGGTATGACAATAACATCAAAGAGACATACAATAACCTTACACGACATTATGTTTCTCTGTATTCTCCTTTTGATTTAACAAGTAATCGAGAAGTTATTGCTCATATAGATTCTTGCGTTAAGGCCGATATGATTAAATATATTGACAAGCTATCAGCCACGAAAGAATTTCCAGTAACTGTCGTAAATGTTATTACCGGACGTGCTATTCCGAATACGGCGCAGTTGGCAGAAATGAATAATACCGCTGCACAAATTCAAGCACGACAAACCCAGGAACGAAGATATGAGATGGAGCTGGCACGAGAGAAGGCTGAAGGTCAACGTGCTATAGCGGACAAGGCATATCAACAGAAGATGGGACTTACGGCAGAACAGTTCATCAGCTTGAAAGCGTGGGATATTATTGGTGAAAAGCAAGGTGCCAATATTGATGTCCTGTTTAATGCTGATGCAACAAACAAGATGTGGAACGTAAGACGATAATACAATCATAATCGAGGCATCTTGCCTCATGGGGTCTTAGCTCAGTTGGGAGAGCATCTGCTTTGCACGCAGAAGGTCGTGAGTTCGACTCTCACAGGCTCCACAAACGCTCGATTCGTCTATCGGTTAGGACGCAAGATTTTCGATCTTGAAAGATGAGTTCGATTCTCATATCGAGTACCGCAGCCCGAAGTACAAGGGATCGAAACCTCACAGGCATTGTCTCTGTGACCAGATCGTTAGCTGGGTGGTTGCTGCGCCATGTTGAAAGCAGCACATAGGAAATAAGCCTGAATGCGCACAGGAACGAAGACACTGCACACTTAAAAAGTTCTGAAAAGAGAAGTGTAAAGGGCGGTCCAAATCGTAGGTTGGCGAGTGTTTACCGAGCTGGGTATTCTTTCGGTTCCAGGTGTTGAATTGGGGTTCAAATCCCTACATACCAGCAATAGGCCGGTATGCAGTTGGTGAAGTTTAGCACCACTTGTCTTGGTAGCTCAGATGGTTAGAGCACTGCCCTGATAAGGCAGAGGTCGTAGGTTCAAGTCCTGCCTGAGACACGACCATTATTTATGGCATTGTTGGGTTAAATAATTTCAGTATGCTCTTGTGAAAGCTCATGCTGAAGAATGGAAGGTAAAGTAGTGAGGTCGCTGCAACGGTCTTGAAAACCGATTGTCCTTTACGGGATTCTCTTCGATTGGGATGCCTTCCGCTATGGTAGATTGACAGAGTGGACGAATGTGACGGTCTGCAAAACCGTATGAGTTAAATCTCACGCGCTGGTCCGAATCCAGCATCTACCTCATTGCTGTAGAATAATTCCGTTCCCTTCCTATTTTACAGTACCGCCCCATTCTTGGGGCACTTATGGATGTAGCACAGTTGGTAGTGTTCTTGGTTTGGGACCAAGAGGTCGCAGGTTCGAGTCCTGTCATCCATACGAAACTTTGTTAGACGATGGTTCAATTCCATCCGTGTCCTTCGGGGCGCGTAGTTTGTAGGCTGGGATTCCCAGACCAATGGCCAAAACATGACAAGGTAATATGGGTTAATTAGTTCAATGGTCAGAACGCCTGTTTGTGGCACAGGAGACGGCAGTTCGATTCTGTTATTAGCCCCAAAGGAACTGGTAGCTCAGTTGGCAAGAGACTTGGGTCGGTGGTTCGAGTCCACCTCAGTTCCCTCAAAACCATTCGGGGTTAAGTGGAAGCCCGCCCCTGCGCATGAGTTTATGAGTACCTTGAACTCAACAAACACTTATCGGGACATGGTGGTTAGGGTTGATCCACCACATAGTGCATTAGTTCAGTGGTTAGAACGCCTGCCTGTCACGCAGGAGGTCACGGGTTCGAGTCCCGTATGCACTGCAACTGGAGGTGTGGGTGAATCGGTAAAACCACCACACTGCTAACGTGGCTGTCGTGAAAGCGGCTTGCAGGTTCGAGTCCTGCCGCCTCCGCAATAACTTAAAAATAACAATTATGAGCAACAAAAAGACAACATCTGGAGGAGGTATCTCATTCTTGGGATTACTTGCTATTGTGTTTATCACATTGAAATTATGTAATGTAATCACTTGGTCGTGGTGGTGGGTAACAGCACCGTTATGGGGTGGATTGGCATTCTGGGCGGCTATTACATTATTTGCAATCATCATAGCTTTATTTGCAGCTCTTCTTTCGTGTATTGTTGGGCGTAAATCATAAAAAGGACTGCGCTGTGGTGTAAAGGTAACACATCAGATTTTGGTCCTGATATTTCAGGTTCGACCCCTGACAGCGCAACTATTATAAATTTACGCAAAGCCTCAATTCGCATCTTTCTCGATATTGGAGAGATTTGAATTGAGGCTTTGTTGTCTAAAATTATCAGATATTGTAAATCCAATTGAAATACATCATCTTCCTAAAAACTTACATTTTTATGATTTCAACATGAAAGATTTTGTTGTGTCTGTTAGAAAGCTGACAGACGTAGAACTTATGCGTGAGGCTTGTGAAATGACATTTCTTGGCACAAGCAAGCAGTCATTGTTGAGCATTTACAAAGCGGAGCATTCGCCAGTTAGAACTCAATTGTTTTGGGTTACAGCAAAGCAAATTCCCTTGTTCATTGCAACACACTTATTACGCCACCATGTAGGTTCTGTTCCTTTCCAGTTGACTTGTCGTAATGATAGACAAGGCGGTAATCCTGGACTGATTGATAAGTTGAATACAGTCATCAGTCAACTTAAAGGTGAGATTACGGAAAGCACTTTAGAAACTGCGATTGGAGAACTTGAATGGTTGCAAGAAAATTCGGACCGTTACACACCTGTCAATCTTGGACTGTTGGTAAATGCCCAGTCATTGATTGATATGTCGAAACTGAGATTGTGTACTGGTCAGGCACACAGGGAAACAGTGGCTGTGTTTGAGAAAATCAAACAGGCTATCTCTGAGGTTGATCCTGATTTAGCGTGTATGATGGTCCGTAAATGTGTGTATCGCGGTGGTATCTGTGGTGAACCTCGCTGTTGCGGATTTAACCATTCGCCAAAATTCCAACAAGAAATGACTGAGTATCTTCGATATTTTTCTGATAAACAAATCGGATGTTATATTAAGGACTAATATGGTACAGAAAGTAGAAAAACGAGATGGTAGAATCGTGGATTTTGACCATAACCTCATTTGCCGGGCGGTATGCAAAGCAATGAATGAATGTGACATATCGGATAAGGAAGTGGCCTATCAGATAGCTCTGGAAGTTCGTAACAGTAGCGATAAGGAATGCTTGACTGTTGACGAGATTCAGGTAATGGTAGAAAATCAGTTGATGAAGACTGACCTGCCAGATGTTGCACGTGCTTACATAATCTATCGCCACAAACGCGACAAGGCTCGTAAAAGCGAAAGTAACCAGATTATCTCTGACATTATCGCAGCAAAGAAAAATGAGATTACTCGTGAGAACGCCAACATGAATGCTGACACTCCAGCCGGCATGATGATGAAAGTTGCAAGTGAACGTACAAAAGAGTTCACCGATGATTATTTATTGTCTGACGATGTTCGTGCGCTTGTTGATGCCAACATTCTTCATGTGCATGACAAGGACTACTATCCTACCAAATCATTGACATGCTTGCAACATCCAGTTAACAAAGTGCTTACAGACGGATTCAGAGCTGGACATGGAGAATCACGTGCCGCTAAACGTATTGAAACAGCCAGCATCCTTACTTGCATTTCTCTTGAAGCTATTCAAAACGAAATGCACGGTGGGCAATCAATTCCAGCATTTGATTTCTATTTGGCTCCTTATGTTCGCAAGACATATATTGAAGAGGTCAAGAAACTGGAGGCAATCGTTGGTGATTTGAGTGATTTGTACAATGCGAGAATCCATGATTACTTGTATCGTGATGTGGCTCCATTGTCAGGTTTAGCGAAATGTCAACAACACGCAATCAACATGACTATCAATCGTGTGCATCAAGCAATGGAAGCATTTATCCATAATATGAACACAATTCATAGTCGTGGAGGCAATCAGGTCGTGTTTAGCTCTATCAATTATGGTACTGACGTATCTCCAGAAGGTCGTTGTATCATTCGTGAAATGCTTAATTCGACTTACGATGGAGTTGGCAATAGTTCAACTGCAATTTTCCCTATCCAAATTTGGAAAAAGAAACGAGGAGTGAACTTCCTGCCAGGAGATCCAAATTACGATTTGTACTTGCTTGCTTGTAAGGTCACAGCAAAACGATTCTTCCCTAACTTCGTGAATCTTGATGCACCGTTCAATCGCCATGATAAATGGAATGCTGACGATCCTGAGAGATACAAGTACGAAGTTGCTACAATGGGATGCCGTACTCGTGTATTTGAGAACAGATTTGGTGAGAAGACCTCTATTTCACGTGGCAACCTATCGTTCTCCACTATTAATCTTCCAGGTCTTGCTTTGTCTGTATTACAAGGTCATAATCCAATTGAGGACTTTATGACAAAATTGGACCAGGCGATTGTAATTGCAGGAAAACAGTTGTATGAGCGTTATAAATTCCAGTGTACTGCTCTTGCAAAGCAGTTCCCATTGTTGATGTCTGGAATGTGGATTGACTCAGAGAAGTTGTCTTCTGAAGATGAAATTCGCCCGGTGTTAAAGCATGGCACGCTCGGTATCGGATTTATTGGTCTTGCTGAAGCATTGGTTGCCTTAACTGGAAAGCATCATGGAGAGTCTGCTGAATCACAAGAATTGGGATTGCGAATAGTAACACGCTTGAAAGAGCAGGTTGCAAAGTTGGCAGATTACTATGATTTGAACTACTCAGTATTGGCAACTCCAGCAGAGGGACTTTCTGGTAAATTCACAAGAAAAGACAAAGCGAAATATGGCACTATTGCTGGAGTAACAGACAGACAGTATTACACTAACTCAAATCACGTTCCAGTGTATTATAAGTGTAGTGCAGCTCATAAGGCTAAAATTGAGGCTCCATATCATGCGTTGACTGGTGGTGGGCATATATTCTATGTAGAGATTGACGGTGACGCTACTCATAATGTAGACGCGATTATGGATATTGTCAATTTGATTGACAAGCATGATATTGGCTACGGCTCTATCAACCATAATCGTAACCGTTGCCTGGATTGTGGATATGAAGATGCTTCCAAAGATTTGAAGATTTGTCCGAACTGTGGAAGTCATGCCATTGATAAGTTGCAACGTATTACAGGATATTTGGTTGGCACCACTGACCGTTGGAATGCTGGTAAGCGTGCAGAATTGGAAGACCGAGTAACTCACGACTAATGGAAGAAACAATTTATGTAGCTAAAATTGCGTACTCAACCTCTGTAGACGGGGTTGGGTTACGCAATGCCTTATATGTTTCTGGATGTCCTATTCGGTGTGCAGGATGCCACAATAAGCAGTTGTGGGATTTGAAATCCGGAGTGGAGATGTCTATAGAAGAAATCTGTGATTGTTTGAATGCAGATGACTTCAATATTTCCATTTTAGGCGGTGAACCGTTGATGCAGTACGCAAGCGTCTTAGAGCTATGCAAACTTATCAAAGCACGATACCCACATAAAACAATATGGTTATGGTCTGGATTTACAGTTGAGCATATTAAACAAGAATATGAGGCTATTTTGCATTATATTGATGTTCTTGTTGATGGCCCATACATGGAGCAGTTCGCGGTTCCAAATTTGAAATGGCGAGGATCTACAAATCAACGCATCATAGAAACCAAAACACTATTTTGATATATGTGCAAATAGATTATATATTTTTGTAATACATTGAATTATAGCATTATAAAAAATGTATAGCAATTTTAAGTATAAAATGTTTGTCATTTATTAGCATAGTTTGAAATAAAATATGTACCTTTGTCTCACAATTTAATCAACGCGCTCTATGTAATGATTAAGATTAAGGGCATTGTCACGGTCCGAGAAGGCGATGCCGACACCCATGAGTTAGATTCGCTGGACAATTTGCCAGATGGGGAATATGGATTCCTGATATTTGACAAACAAAAGAATCGCTCTTTACCTCAATTGAAGTATCTATTTGGGGTTGTGTTAAGAACCATTTCTGATGGTTTACCTGACCACCCTCCAGTAGATGCCCTATACAGGTACTTTGAAGAAGTATATGCACCAATTCATACCTGTACAATCGAAGGCGAAAAGTACGAATATTTCGACCTTAAAAACGACAAATCAATTGAGATGGATGATGTTATTGAGAAAATCATTCATCACGCTGCAACTCAGTGGAACATCAAAATCCCAACAAGGGAGGAGATTAAAGAAGCCGAAGCAAGAGAACTTTATGCTGAAGCATACGCTGAAATGTGGAAAAATCATTCTCGAAAAATTTAACATCATCAACTCTTATGAGTACGGAACAAGTAAAAATGATGTCCGCTATGGACATTTTTGCCCTTCACCAAGAGACATTTGAAGAGGCAAAGAAGAAGTCAAATGACGAAAGTGGTAACAGAGCAGCGTATCTTCGCTTTTCACAGGATGGCACATACACTGTGCGTATTCTTCCTTTGGCTCCAGTAATTGACGCAGAAGGTAACGCGACATTGGAGCGTAAGGGTTACGAGTACCCTGTTAAGGAACTTGTGCTGAAGATTGAGGACAGCAAGAAAGACGCTAAGGGTAAGCAGAAAATCACATTCGTCAATGTTTGTAACGCAAAATATGCGTTCCCCAACCTCCCAGCTGACCTTATTGACACATACGTATCAACAGCTTGCGATTTGTATGCTGATGACGAAGCCTTGTGCAAGAAATTGAAGGAGTCAAGTTTCAACGGTGGTTTGAAGTGGGATTCTAAGCGTTGTATGTACGTTTATGACATGGATAAACGTGGTGATGGCTTGCAGATCCTCCAGTTGTCATACGCTCAATACAAGGAACTGGAAGATCGTAAGTTGAAGTTGTGGGATAAGTTGTCGAAGAAAGGCAAAGTTCCTTGTCCTATTTCATCAATCAACGGAGCATACGCTCTTGAAATTACACGTAAGACAGAGAAGAAGAAAACTGAGTATTCTTTCAATATCGACACACTTTCAGATGTTGATACATTAAGCGAGGATGAATTGCAAGAATTGCTTGACGCTCCTCGTTTGCCAGAGGTATTGTACCGCTACAGCCGTTTCCATCTCGAAGCTACTATCGCGTTCTTGAAACAGATGGATGAAAAGCTCGGTATCGAAGTGATGAAGGAGGAGGCCATTGCTGAGTGCATTGACACTATCAAGCTCGCATTACCTGCTGATGACCAGTCTCACTTCACTCTTGGTGGTGGCGATGCTAAAAATGCTTCTGCTAATAATGACGAGAATGGTCTTGACGCTCTTTGGAACGAGTGGCAACAGTTGGATGACGAAGGTCTTGATGATAAGTCAGATGAGGGCCGCAATCTCCGCGTGTCAATCAAGGAGTACATTGAGGATAACGGCTTGAACATCACATTGGGCCGCACCAAGACTAATCTTGACCTCTTGAACGAAATTGAAGACGCATTGGCTGGTGATAGCGGTGCTGCTCCTGCTGAGAAAGAAGAGGAGGAAGAGGAAACTCCAGCTCCTGCTCCTTCAAGACGTTCTGCTCCTGCTCCGGCAGAAGAGGAGGAAGAGAATGACGATGAACCAGCAGATACAGCTCCTGCTCCTACACGCAGACAACGTAGTGATGATACTAACGAACCCGCTGTCCGTACAGAAAGACGTGCTGCACGTCCAGCGAGAAGACGATAATCACATTATTCATCGGGCACGTCATTAAGTTGGCGTGCCCTTTAATACTTGAATTATGTCAGTTAGTAAAATTCCATGTGCGTTGTTAATCAACGACATACACGCATCTAAAGATAACATTGCTGAATTTCATGCAAACTGGGATGAGGCAGTTGAAATCTGTCAAAAGCGTGATATTCCAGAAATTATAGTTGGAGGCGATTTATGGCTTTCTCGTTCTTCTCAAACTCTCAGTACATTATTAGCGGTTCGCCAGGCTATTATCAAGGCTACAAATGCTGGCATAGATGTTACGTTGGCTGAAGGTAATCACGATAAGGTAGATCAGGAATCGCTGCTTGGTTATAGCCATATATTTAGTGAATACCCACATGTATATATTGTTGATGATTATACAGCACTTGAATATGGTGATAATCTGACATTATATGTCATGAGCTACTTCCCAGAAGACGGCAGCTTCATTAAACGCCTTAATGAAATTCTGGAAAATGATTTTGATAATAGGAGGCATAATGTGCTGTATATCCATGAAGGTATAAATGGCGCATTGGCAACTGCAAACGAAAAAGAACTTCCCAGTAAAATATTCAAAGACTTTGATGCAGTATTGGTAGGACATTACCACAACCGTTGTAAAATCAAAGGAACCAACATCGAATATATCGGAAGTTCTCGTCAACACAATTTCGGAGAGGACGAAGCGAAAGGCTACACGATTCTCTATACTGATGGTAGTTATGAGTTTGTGGAAAACCAGGCGAACACCAGATATAAGGTAATGGACCTCTCTTTATCTCAGGTAAATGTTCAATTACTGGAGCAATTGTCCGAACTGAAAGAATCAGGTAAATATAAGGTAAAAGCTCGTATTAATTGCGACACGACAGAAGTGTCAAGTATCGACAAGCAGAAACTTATTGAAGCTGGTGCCACGAAGGTGGAGATTGTGACAGAACGTATTGAAATCGCAGAGGTAGACTCTCATAGTTTAGATCAAAAATTTGATAAGAACGGAATTAAAAAAGAGTATGTAGGCTTTTGTGATGGTAAAGAGATTTCTTCTGAAATGGGATTAAAGTACCTTGATAAAATTGATTGATATGTGGACATTAAGACATATACACGCTAAAAATCTCTGTGCGTTCAGACAGCTTGATTACGATGTGCAGCAACAACGAACCACATTGATTTTTGGCAACAACTTAGACAACGACTCCCAGGCTTCTAATGGCTCTGGGAAATCAGCTCTTATAGAGGCTATTGCAATTGTATTGACTGGAAGCCCGTTGCGTAAGGTTGGCGTTGATGAAATCATTAATGACAATGAAAACGAGGCTGTTATTTCTGCGATTCTCAAAAATGACATGCTGGGCGAGCAACTTACCATTTATCGCCAGTTATCAAGAAAGCAACCGCAGGTAATTCAAGTCATCAGGCAGACAGGCCCTTATGATACAGACTGCGAAGATGTTGCTCAGGCTTCTGTTGCGGATTATAACAAATACATCCTCGACACTATTGGTCTCACAAAAGAAGAGATTTATGCCAATTTCATTCTATCCAAGCATAAATACACCTCTTTCCTTTCCAGCTCAGATAAGGACAAAAAGGAAATCATTAACCGTTTTAGCAACGGTATTTTGGTTGACGAGTCCTTAGCAATTCTACAAGCAGACATGGCTCCTGTACAAGAGGAGTTAAAAGATGCTGAAGGCAATGTGGCTATGGCTTCCGGTAAAGTATCGGCAATTAGTGAACAGATAGCAACTGAGCTGACTGAGGATACCGAAAGGTCGCAGAATAAGAGCAAACGTATTGCAGAGTTGAAAGACAAGATTGCTAACAAGCGAGAATACATCCGTGAACAAAATAGCATCATTAGCAAGAATAATGAGCGTTTGGATGCACTGGATATAGTAGATGCTAAATTGCAGAAACTGGAGAAATCAAGTAAAGTGATTGAAGAACTGCAAATTCAAATAAACACATTGTTTGGCCAACACGGATTATCCAGTTTGCCGGATTATGTGAAGCGAGTTGAAAGTTTGATTACTCAAATTGATTCACTTCATACAACGCATAAGCAATTGCAAAAGGACGCTAAAGCTAAAGAAAAGGAATTGGCAGCAATAACCAAGTCGCTTAATAGCATCAAAGCGCAGTATGAGCAATTTGAAGCAACATACAATTCTCAGTCAAGCACTCTAAAAACAGAAATGCAACAGCTGGCTCGATTAGTTGAGGAGTTGCAAGAAGAGCAAGCAAAGCTGCAACGAAAGCGTCAGCAAATTGAACGAACTATTGCGTCATTGCAAGCACAGTTGGCAGGAGTTATCATGTGCCCTAAATGTTCACATGAGTTTACTTTGGCTGGCGATGTTGATATTGAAGGTGTGCGCAAGCAGGTATCAGACAAGCAAAATGAGCTGGAGGACACGAAGCAAGAGTTTGATGATAAAGGCAAGCAAGTTGATGACATTACAGAACAGGGTCGCAACAAACGCAAATCATACAATGCTCTTGCTGAACAGAAAGCTACTATGAGTGCAGAGGTAAATAATGCACAAGTATTAGTTAACAATGCTCAGGCTGAATTAAACCGTATCTCTTCTTCGTTGCTCTCTATTACTGGAAGCATCGACAAAATCACAAAGGAGATTGCTGATATTCGTCTTGAACTATTCGACAAAGCATTCGAGATTCTTGATATTGCAATCAAAGGTTGCGAAACAGAATCTCAGAATGCAGAAATCAATCGCCAGAATGCTGATGGTGCCATCAAGTCATACGAAGAGGCAATCAAGGAAATTGAAGAATCTTCCGCAACTGATTTGATTGACAACTTGAAAGCAAGCAAGGAGCGTTATGAGGAAGAGTGGAATAAGGCGATTGCGCACCAAGAAGAGGTTGCAGCAAAGTTAGCAGATTATAAAGCTCAGGAAGCTACTTTCATTGAGTTCAAAACCCATTTGGCGAATACCAAGATCAATGACCTTAGTAGAATTACGAATGAGTTTCTTGAACGTATTGGTAGCGATATACGAATTGCATTTTCAGGTTATACTGTTTTGAAATCCGGTAAAATTAGAGATAAGATTTCTATTTCACTGATTCGAGACGGAGTTGATTGTGGCTCGTTTGATAAATTCTCCGAAGGCGAGAAGGCACGAGTAAACTTGGCCAATATTTTGGCAATGCACAAATTGACTAACGTAAACTGTGCAGAAGGTAAGGGTCTTGATTTGCTCGTATTGGACGAGATCTTAGATGCCACCGATGAATCAGGATTGGCAAACATCTTTGAGGCACTTAACTCCCTCCAGATTACGTCACTGGTGGTTAGTCACGGTAATATTGCCGAGAACTATCCATACAAATTGGTAGTCAACAAACAAAACGGTGTATCATTTATTAATGGTTAATCAACATGAAAGTGAAGAAAGAGTGACAAGAGAAAATGTGTTGGCGTTAGATATAGCCACACATACAGGATATTACTCTATGCACGGTAGCGGAACATGGAACTTTACAGAGTCCATGAGGCGCAATAACAACAAACAACATGCTGCATTCCGCAACACCTTGATTGAGTTTATCTCCCAGCATAACATTAAAGTGATAGTTGCTGAGGATGTGAGCGTGAACAATCACTTCACAGACACCAGAAAGCTATCGGAGTTCAGAGGCATACTGATGGAAATATGCGACACATTGGATTTACCAGAGCCTACCTTCATTAATCCTAAAACAGTAAAAAAATGGGCTACTGGAAATGGCAATGCGGACAAGGAAATGATGATGAGATTCTGTAAAATGCGTTGGAAGACCAACCCGGTTGATGACAACGAAGCAGATGCAACACATATCTTTTTCTACTATATCAAGAAATTTAATTTATAAGAACAATCGTTATGAGTAAAGCGAGACGTATCAGACGGCAGCAGGAACGTACTGCCGCGAAGCATTTATCAATGCTTGGAGAATTGCTCGGAAGGTTTTATACGTTCTTGGAGAAAACACCAAAACCATCCGATGATGAAGTAAGGTCTGAGTTTATCAGGCATGAACAAACCTGGAAATTGTACTGCTATCAAAATCACTTGAATCCACGTGCATCTATGTTGTTTAATCAAGAAGTTGCACAGTCGTGGAAAAACCGATATGCGAAGCAGGATTCACAGACCCAGAATTAGACCCACAGGTTGCTTCATTACGAAACAGACTATTTGAAAAATACGTTGCTCCTTATTATAACATGATCTATAAGCTGTGCATGAATTACACTTATGATCCAGCTAACGTACAAGAAAACTATAATGAAGTTTTAATAAATTTTTTCAGAAGAATTGAAACTTATGACCCAAATAGGTCTATTCATACATGGTTGCATATTGTAACTAAACGACAGATTGCAGAACTGGAAAGAAGACGCAATCGACATAACAACAAGAATGATGACCATGATATTGAAGACTTCTGCAATTGCGCACAGGCAACAGAACCAAGCGCGAATGTAATGGGTATAGACAATTATCGTGAATTGTACAATGATGATATACTTGCAGTCCTGGACTCAATGAAACCAATCCACAAGGACGCTTTGTTACTCCAGGAAGCAGGGTATTCATTAAAAGAAATAGCTGATATTGAATATAATAAGGGTACGTTAAAATCTCGCAATATCGAAACGGTTAAAAGTAGATTATTTCTTGCCCGTCAGTATCTAAAAAAACACCTTACGAGAGATGGCAAGCGAAAATTTGATTAAACAAACAGTTACCGTTTTCACAGAGATACAAAGAAGATTAGTAGACCCCACCTTTAAGTTTTCACAAGGTGGGGCTACAATCAGAACTCTATCAAACTTTTTAGACTTGTTTGCAAAAGAGTTCGGCTCCGTTACCAAAGAACGGTTAGTAGATTTTTGCGTCTGCACAGCTTATGCTTATAAAGATCGTGAACGCTGGACGATTAAACAGGCTTTTGGCCCATCTTCCATTAAACGATTAAAAGAAAGCAAGCAAGGTAAAGCCTATTATGAGAACTCATGGTTATCCAGTGCTCAATTGAGCCGAGAATATCTTGTAAATCTTATAATTGATCGAAAGGAGCATCCACAGGCAAAGTACATTTACGTACATTCTGAGGAGGCTACTAAAAAGAGGCTATTAAACCAAGAGGTTGGGTATTTGCTTTGCCAAACGTCCACATTAGGCTGGTCTCCTGTATCAGAGGCATGTAAGCAGTGCAACTTTACAGAGCAGTGTAAAAGGTCTACGCAAAGCAAATTCCCAGAACTCTACCGAATACGTGTAGAATATGGCGAAGCAAACAAGTAATGTCCTAACAGAAGAATTTTTAATGGACTTGTTCTATACCTGCATGGAGAATGATTATATCCTTGCAGTTGTAATGGAACATGTGCGTAAAGAATATCTGCCGGACAGAGATTTTATTACGTTGCATAGTTGCCTACGCTCTTATTACAAAGACTATAAAAAGGCACCGACATTCAGCATTTTGAAACAGATGATTGCGAATAATAAAAGCGCAGTCTCTCTTCTTGATGATATTTATGACAGTGCCTCTGTAATTGAAACGGAGCAAATATTAGAGCAGCTGGAAAACTACATCAAACAAGTACGTTTCCAGAAAATCTACAAAGAAGTAGGAGAATTATACAACAAACAGGGGCACGAAGAAGCCTCTAAAAAACTACAAGAATACACTGAGTGGGCCTCTACGTTCAATCTTCGTTCATCAGAGTTTGTAGATGTAATAGAAACATTCGGCATACGCTTTAAGGCAAACCGTCAAAAGCACAATGCCGACAATAAAATGTTGCCTATTACTCGATTCTACATTGACGAACTCGATGCTATGAACAATGGACGTGACTTGCGCACTCAGTTGACGTGTTTTATGGCCCCTACAGGAGTTGGTAAGAGCCATGCTGCACGTTGGATAGGTAAAAATGCCTGTCAAATAGACGGACTTAATGTGTTACACTTCCAGCTGGAAGGTAGCAAGGATGAGGTGGTAAACGCCTATTCTGCATCTTTAGTGTCATGTAGCACATATCGTTATGAGACAGGTACAATCAGGGATATTGACATGTCGCGTATGGAAGCCATGCTTAAAGCAGTTGCCGGCAAATTGTACGTCAAGTCATATCCTAAATTCAATGCCCATGTGTCTACTATTGACATAAGAAACGGCATACAAGACTTCAAGAAAAGGTACAACATTAATCCTGACGTGGTAATCATTGATTCGATTGACCTTTTGACAGACTCTTCAGGGCGTAAATATGGAGAAAATGGTGAGCGTCATAAACGTATAGCAGTAGCCAATGATTTGAAAGACCTGGCTGCTGATGAGAATGTATGGATGGTTGGCACCTACCAGTCTACGATTGAAAACAGAGATTGGCTAAACGATGAGAAGAATGTGCTTACAGAGTTCAATACTGCTGAAGCAAAAGGTCTGGCGCGTCCTATGACCCATTTGATTACCTTAAATCAGTCTGACAGGGAGCGCAAAGAACACACCATGCGTCTTAACGTGGCAAAGAGCCGCTTCTTTGAAAAGGGAGAGCCGTTCAAGATTGCCACAGATTATGACAATGAGCAATTTTATGATCAAGTGAGGACTATGAACATTAATAAGGTTGGGTAATCATGTACATCAGTAGAGAAGATAAGGAGTTCTTGATTAAGGAATTGATGATAGAACTCCACGCAAAGCCAGACGGAGGCAACAAAAACTTGATTGTGCCTCGTTGTCCTTATTGTGGTAAGGAAGGTGGTAAGTTCGGCATTTTTATAGGTAAGGAAACCGAGAAGAAAAAACTCTTCATGAGCCATTGTTTCTCGTGCCACCATACTACCAAGGACATTAATCAACTACTGGATGACATTGGTAGACCCGACCTGAAGCTCGTTGACACCGCTTCATTCCAGCCTTTAGAAGTTCCTCAATTCTTTTCTCTGGAAGAGGACGAAATAGATGATGAGTTATCTATTGTGGAAATGCCGGAAGGTTGGAAGAGGTGCTTCAGGAACTCGTATTTGCATAGTAGAGGGTTTACTTTAGATGACTATGAGTATTTCCCTGTCGGCACAACACGAGGTCTCAATTTCAAATTTGATGATTATGTCGTATTTCCTATCATTGATAATGGTGATACTGTCGGATATATTTCACGTCATATCTGGGGTAAATCCGAGATTGATGAATATAACAAGAAAGCAAGGCGCAATGGCAAATATGAGATTAGACGATACAATAACAGTATCGAAAATGATTTCGTAAAGTTGCTTTACAATTACGATGCTGTGATAGAAGATGAAACTGATACAGTAATCATTGTTGAAGGTATTTTTGATGCCATTGCGTTAACCCGTAAGTTAGACTTATATGATAATCACCGTATTGCTGTTGTTGCAACTTTTGGTAAGAAGATTTCTAATACGCAAATCTACAAATTACAAAGCAAAGGGGTTAAGACAGTGATACTTGGTTATGACGGCGATGCTGTTGAGGCCATCAATACTGCGGCCCTCCAGCTAAACGATTACTTTGATGTATTCATTGCATATATTGAGAATCCTGACGCAGACTTTGACAGTATGGATTTTTGGGAAATTTTCGATGTCTTCTCTATGTCATTGAAAACACCTGTAGAATATAAACTTAACACAGTGCAGATATGAAAGAATTGATTACATGGCTCCAGAACAACAAAATTTCTTTCAATGAAATTGACAATGAAGTCATAGAGATTGTTGGCATGGGCAAAATGTTCCTGGAAGATACCGAAAAGATAAATTCCATCTTCAGAACTGATAAAGAGGGCAATCTTATTTTCAACGGTAGTGAGGATCCAGCAGCTTTGATGGAAGAGGGAATTTATTATATTGCCTTTAAGTTCGGAGACAACTGGTATTATTACGACTTACGAAAGGATTTTGCCTTGAATATCTTGAAGTATGTTGGTACGCGCGTGCAAACTACACGTGATTTCCAGTTCGTTAATCTGGGTGTGCATACTCCGTTTGAGCTTTTGAATGGCAGTTTCATGCCTAAATTATGGGTTAAGAAAGCTGTTTATTGTGGCCATAAAGCAATTGGTATATGTGATAGAAACACAATGGCAGCTTGCTATAACTTGCAAAAAGAATGTGCCAATGCAGGCATTAAACACATCTTTGGTTATTCACTGACTTTTATTGAGGGAGAAAATAAAATCGGAGCAAAAGTTTATGTTCAGTCTCAATCAGGATTGCGTAATCTGTTGCGAATACAGAAAGCCATTATGGTTGACAGCGAGGACAAAACTATCGGCTGGAATGAATTGCTGAATCGTGGTGCCGGCAATGTTTTGGTGCTTGATAAGTATTCATCTTATTGGATAAAGGAAAATCCTGAGTTGGTGAATGACTTGTTGGATGCGTTTGATCACGTGTTCTACCAGGTTGACTTATCTGAATATAAGGCTGAACGCATTGATATTAAAGTGCTGGAGGCATCAAAATACTATTTTGATAACCTGTATGATGATTCTGATGTTCGCCCAATATTGTTGTGCGACTGCTATTATCTTGACAAGGATAATGCGAAAAACAAAATCATACTGAACAAGGTTGCTGAAGGGGCTGCACATGAGCAGAGTGATGACCAATATTTCAAAGATGTTGATGAGCATTATTCTGTGTTTGAGCAACTTTTTGATAGTGAAGTATGGGACGTTGAGGCTCTGTTTCAAGAATGTTGCGATAATACATTGGTAGTTGCTGATGGTGCTGTAGCACAATTTGAGAACACACGTAACTTCATGCCTAAATATACAATGCTTCCAGAAGAAGAGGCAAAATATGGCACAGTACACAATATGTTCAATCAGTTATTGGAAGAAGGCTTGCAACGTCTTGTCCCGGCAGAAAAACATGCAGAGTACCGTAAGCAAATGGAATATGAGAAGTATATAATTGAATCTACTAACAATGTAGATTATCTTTTAGTACAGTACGACACTTGTAATTGGAGCCGGCAAAACAACATATTGGTTGGTTGTGGTCGTGGTTCTGCTGCTGGTTCTCTTCTGCTTTACTTGCTTGGCATTACGTTGATTGACCCTTTGCAGTATGGTCTCATTTTCGAGCGTTTCTTGCTTCCAGAACGTGCTGGCCTATACAAAGCAGATACTACCATTATCGGTGAAGATGTTGAAGCTGATGAGTATGTAGAGATTGAACTGGAAGATGGCCATACACTAAGGGTTTTTAAGGACGCAGAACTGATCGTAAAACGAGAGGGAACTGAAAAACCAATCATTGTATATGCAGACGAACTGCAAGAGAATGATGACATTCTTTTTGATAATAAAGACGTATTATTCACAATAAACGAGCTATAGTATGACTATAACTGATGAAATGAAAAAAGCCATTGAGTTGATAGAAACAACCAATGATAGTGTGTATATTACAGGTAAGGCCGGCACAGGGAAAACAACATTCTTGAAATGGCTGGTCAGCAACTGTAAAAAGAAATTTGTCGTTACAGCTTCCACCGGAATTGCTGCGGTCAATGCTGGTGGTGTGACATTGCATAGTTTTTTGAATATCCCATTTGGAGTTCATAACCCTAACTCTGCAATTCACCAATTCAATACTGCAAAAATTGAGTTGATGAATACCATAGACGCTTTAATCATTGACGAAATCAGTATGGTGCGTCCAGATACCATAGATTACATTGACCAGAAGCTACGTATGTATAGAAACAGTGACGAGCCGTTTGGTGGTGTGCAAATCATCATGTTTGGTGATTTATATCAACTTCCACCTGTTGTTACAAACAACGAGAAAGATATACTTCTCCAGTTCTATCGTGGTGTGTATTTTTTCTATGCGTATGTGTTCCGCAAACATGGGTTCCATATTGTTGAGTTGAATCATATTTTCAGACAAACCAACCAAAGGTTCATTGAAATTTTGAATAACATACGCTCATACAAGCTCACACAAGAAGACATTGAAGACCTGGAAGAGTTGCGAGATAGAAAGTTGAGTGAGAATTATGATAACAAGTACATTCATATCTGCTCATATCGCAAAGATGTTCAGCGTATCAATGAAGAGTTGCTTGGAGAACCGTCTCACACGTATTATGCGACTATTGAAAAAGACTTCAACTTGAATGCAGCCCCCTGTGACAGAAAACTGTCATTGCGTGTTGGCGCACGAGTTATGATGCTCATCAATGACAAGGCCCACGTCTATTGTAACGGCTCTCTGGGCGTTGTGATAGGACTGGATGATAAAGTAGTCAAGGTTCGGTTAGATAACGGCTGTACGGTTGCCGTAGAGCGTTGTGAGTGGTCTGCACAAGAGTATAAGATGAAGAATGGCAAAATCATCAGTGAAGTAAAAGGAACTTGCAAACAATTTCCTCTCACATTGGCTTGGGCAATCACTATTCATAAAAGTCAAGGATTAACTTTTGACAATGTGGTGGTGCATACCAAAGGAGTATTTTGCCCTGGCCAGATATATGTCGCTTTGAGTCGATGTACATCACTGGAAGGAATTGCTTCTGATGTTTTCATAGACCGCCGGCACATCCTTCCAGACGAAGAGTTATTAGCATTTGAAAAAGCCTACAAATCAACAGGGTACATCTTTAATCGTGAAACATACAGAGCGATGAGAGATGTGCGAAATTTGGAATAATATCCCAGGATATGAAGGCATATATCAAGTTAGTAATTGTGGTAGAGTGCGTAGTATAGATAGAATCGTAGATAAAAATGATGGTCGTAGTCAGTTTTACAAAGGTAAACTAATCGCACCATTCAAAGGAACTACATGCAGTTATTTGTCTATCGCTCTTTCAAAAAATAACGAGGTAAAGAAATTCCTAATTCATAGACTTGTGGCGATGTCGTTTTTGGGATTACAAACTAATTCCGATTTAGAGGTCAATCACAAAAATGGCATCAAGACTGATAATCGCGTTGACAATTTGGAGGTGGTCAGCCATCAAGCTAATATAGAACATTCAATAAAAACATTGTTGAAGAATGATTATGGGGAATTGAGCGTAAATGCTAAACTCACTAATGAAGACGCAGAACACATTAGACAGCAGTATAAAAATGGTGTCATGCAAGTAGATTTAGCGAAAGCATACAATGTAAGTAAGCAAACGATTTGCAATATTATACACTATAAAAGATATTGGAAATGAAAGTAGTAAAAGTACAAACTAAAAAAAGTACAAAGCCAATCCCAGTGATTGATTGCTTTGTTGATGGAGGGTATTTGCAGGGAGCTTCTGGCTCCCTGCCGTAAGGCCAGATGTGGATATAGATTATCAGTCAGATCGAAGACAAGAGGTCAAAGAATACATCGAGCGTAGGTATAATCACAGTGGATTGCAACGAGTTTTTTCTGCCGGTACTTTAACTACATTGAAAGTTAAGGCAGTTATTAAAGACGTGGCAAGAACCATGCGTGTACCACCAGCCCTTGTGAATTATTTGACAGCCATTTTTGATGATGACAAGTGCGATTATACTGGAATCTTCATGTTGGCAGCTCAAAACAAAAAGGTCGCAAAGTTTATTGCTGACTACCCTCAGCTATTTGAAGACATTAGAACTTTGATGTTCCAGCCACGATCTGCGTCTATTCACGCTTCTGCATTGTTGGTAACTCCTGATGAACTGGATGGGGAGGTGATGGAATGTTTTGATTATACTCCTATCAAGAAGGTTGATGGTATTTTGGTTTCTGAGTTTGACGGATATATGCTTGATGAACTCGGACTGCTGAAAAATGACTGCCTGGCAACAAAGGAGTTGTCTAAATTACAGGCAACAATGGCTATCTGTAATCAAGAATATGGCACCAACCTATCTCTTGATTCATTGGCTACTGGCGCATTGGATGACGAAAAGGTGTACGAGTTGCTTGGTCAAGGCTATACACAAAACGTCTTCCAGTTTTCTTCTCGTGGTATTACAAAGTTCTTAACTCAGCTGAAACCAACTTGCATAGGTGATTTAATTGCTGCAAATGCTTTGTATCGTCCTGCAACAATGGGAAACTTGGATGAGTTTGTCAATCGTAAGGACAAACTGGTAGCACCAACTTATCTCTGGGGTACGTACAATGCACTCAAAGACACATTTGGAGTCGTTGTGTACCAGGAGCAAATTGTTCACATGGCTCGTGAGGTCGGTAATTTTAGTCTTGGAGAGGGTGTGAATCTTGTGAAGTTCATTTCAAAGAAGAAAACTGACAAGATTTTAGCTATGAAGGACAAGTTTATGACTGGCGCGAAAAATAACGGTTGTCCAAAAGAAGATGCTGATGCTATATGGGCGCAAATTGAGGCGGCTGGTGCGTATTGCTTTAATAAGAGTCACGCTACTGCTTATGCTGTTACCTCATACGTTGGAGCATATCTCAAAGCTAATTATCCGACAGCCTTTTATACCGTAGCATTACAATGGGCAGACGATGACGAGCTGGTGACACTGATGGGTGAAATGGAAGCGTGTAGTAATGCAAAGGTTGTGCCTCCAGATATTAATGTCAGTGAAGATGCGTTCCATACAGATTATAACACAGACTCGATTTTCTGGTCATTGTCTCGTGTAAAACAGCTTGGGACTAAGGCTGTGCAATGGATTATGGAAGAACGCCGTAAGAATGGTGATTTTACCAGTATCAATAACTTCATTGACCGAATATTCAAGTATAAGTTGAAAAAATACGAATACTGGGATGATCCTGACAATGCTGAAGAGGCTACTCGATGTCCAGTTAACGCACGTTGCGTGCTTAATCTGATACTTGCTGGTTGTTTTGATAAGGTGGAACATGCTGAATCTGTAGTGGAAAGGTACGCAATCATTGAAAAAGCAGCTGAACATCTCGGCTTTGAAATCAAAGAAAAGGATTTCCCTGTTGATATGATAGGCAAACACTATTTCTGGAGCCAGCAGCAAATTGTAGTGTCAGGTATTGGTGCTATTGACTATAAGAGAATCTATGACAACTCAGAAGCAAAGGCACAATTGAAAGGAAAAGCGTCTTACGCTACCTTACGAGATGTTGCACCATTGGAAGCAGAAGACAAAAGGGTTGCAATATGTGCAACGGTGGTTGATGTAGAGGAACGTAAATTCAATAGTAAGAAAACTGGAAATACAGAAGTGTTCTGTAAAGTCACGCTCCAGCAAAACAATGACATTTGTGAGTGTGTAGTGTGGCCGGAAGAGTATGCACAACATCGTGGCACTTTAATGAATGCAAAAAACAAATTGATCATTTTCTCTGCTACTATCAAGTACAGTGATTATGAAGGTAAAAACAATCTTCAATTTAACAAACGTAGCGTATTGGAAGTAGTATAATGAAATCAACTATTTTGGCAATTGTAGGGCCGTCTGGAAGTGGTAAAACAACATTGGCAGAACACCTAAAACATGAGTTGAATATTCCAGTTATTGTCTCTTATACAACAAGACCTATAAGAGAAGGGGAAGTGAATGGTAAAGACCATCATTTTGTATCAGAACAAGACATGCCGCCACATGAAGAAATGTTGGCGTACACTAAATTTGGTGATTATCATTATTGGTCACATATCAGCCAGGTTCCTGAAAATGGTGTATGCAGTTATGTCATTGACGAAAAAGGTCTCTTGAAGCTATGGGAGAACTTCGACCAAGATTACAATATAGTGCCAATCCTTATCAAGCGTGATGCAAGCATACTGTCCAAAACAGTAGATCCAGAACGCCTAAAACGTGACAAGCTCCGGGTAACAATTGAAGATGCAGCATACAAGGCAATCATCGTCAACAACGGGACACTGGAGGAGTTTCAAAAACAAGCAGTACAAACTATTCAAACATTGATTTAATATGGCAGCCCCAAAAGAAGAGAATCCAATTCTCGTAGCATTTACATTAGACTTTGAGACTGGAGGATTGAAATGTCAGACCTCCGCTTGCACCCAGATAGCAATCCATGCTACTCGATTAGACACATTTGAACGTCTTGGTTCGTATGTGAAGTACATCTATCCATACAGTCAGAAAGAAATCAAAGGTGTAACAGCAAAGCGTAAGGTGCTCAAAAACAAACATGAGGTAGAAGACGAAAAGCCTATGGACTATGAGGCAAAAGCATTAGAGTATTCTGCCATAACGATGGACATGCTGTACAATATGGGTGTTGATATTGTAACAGTTGCAAATGAAGTAGTGCAATTCATAGCAGACCATACACCCAAAACTCCTAAAAATATGAAGCCGTTCCTTATCGGACAGAATGTTGATTTTGATAAAGGATTCTTTATGCAGATGATGGAGTATGCTGGGCTTGTGAAAGAGGTGTCAAAACATTTGAGAGGTCATGAAGACTTCTACGGCCATTGGCAACCTGATGTTCTGGACACAATTATCTTGGGCCAGTTAGCAATGTGTGCCACACCTAATACCTCTTCATACAAGTTGGAATTGATGTGTGAAAGACTTGGAGTTGAGCTTGATGATGCACACGATGCAGATGCTGACGTTTCTGCAACCACCAATGTAGTTGCTGTACTAACTCAGCGAATGAGAAGTATTGGAGGTACTATAGAAGGTGGCGAAATCAGTATGACCAAAACAGAGAAGAGCAGAAAACATTTTAAGATATAAGGTATGGACAATGAGATTAAACAAACAGTAGACGAGCCACGTGTTGAGTTCAAGATGATTTCGGACCGTTCTGTGTACAATATCGTGAATGAAGACATCAACAAAACACTGGTAGAAATTTCAGGTTATGACCTCCAGATTAACTTCAACATGGAATACCTGAATAGCATTGAGGATGTGGAAGCTGCGGTTACAGGATTAGGTAATCTGTTCAGAGACATCATCATGGAGAAATTACTTGAACATAAAAAACAAAATGAGTAGAATAACTCTATTCATATTAAACAAAAGCCCTGTTTTTTGCAGGGCTTTTTAACTAAATCAAGTAATGGACTCAAAATTAACCGAAAATGAAATTTTGTTTTGTGAGCTGTACGTAAATGGTAGTGCGCCATACGCCGGCAACGCTGCAAAGTGTTATTCTGAGGTTTTCAAATGTGATTCAAAACATACTAAGCATTTAGCAAAACAGCTCTTAATGCGTGAGGACATCCAGGCGTTCTTAAAGGAACTGGACGAAATGACCTACGAAGAGGCTAAGTTTATGAAGAAATTTCTTACTGAGAACTTGATTCACATTATAGAGGAAACATCTGTTGCAGAGTATCGAGATCGGAGAGGCGCAAAGCTATCCCCAGCTCCATTAAGAAGTGTGGCTGTCAGTGCAACGAAGGCATTGATGGAAATGTACCCTGTTAAGGAAGCGCAAGTTAATAAGTTGAACATTGAAGGTGCTGGCGAAGGCGGTATTACATTCAATGTAATTGTACCGGAACAACCTAAATCAGACCCTAATTCATAGCAACTTTTAATGCTCGAACAAATTATCACTGCCCTTGTCGGCATGTTATGTGGAAATATCATGATGTTTTTATTGCTTCCTCAGAGGCGAAAGTCGGAAGACTTGAAAAATGAAGCGCAGAATATTGAAAACGAAGCCAAACAATCTGATGAATGGCATAAGTTGTATGAAGAGGCCCACAACGAAAATAAAGAACTAAATAAGAAAATTGATTCTCTTTATGTAGATGTTGCAAAACATAGAGATGAAAAGGCTCAACTGCATATTCAAATCACAGAACTCAGCGTAGAAAACACAAGGTTAAAGATCTTGAAATGTGAGAAGCCATCTTGTCCTCATCGTCAACCTCCTACTGGTTATTAATATGAAGAACGGACAAAGAATACATATAATCCCGTCTGTCGCGTTGACAGAAATGAGATTGGAAGGATTGATTGGAAGAAGCGCAAAGGTAAGTGAAATTCTTGAACGCCCAGATGGGTCTATTAAAGGCTGTTGGGCAGTTCTTGAAGGTTCGCCATACGAAGGTGAGCAAGAATGGTACCTACCTTTTAGCTCTTTTGTCGAATGAATAAAATAGACTCAATCATCATTCACTGCTCTGCTACTAAAGAGGGCGTGAACTTCAAAGCCAAAGATATTGACCGTATGCACAAGCAACGTGGCTTTAATCAAATTGGCTATCATTATATAATTGATCTGGACGGAACCGTTGAAACTGGCAGACCGCTTACATCATTTGGTGCGCACTGCAATACGAAAGGTTTTTCAGGTTCATCCTATAACAAACACAGTATAGGTATTTGCTACATTGGAGGCTTAGATAGCAATGGTAAGCCGGCAGATACACGTACTGAAGCACAAAAGCAAGCACTTCATGAGTTGGTTGCTAAACTGTGCAAAAAATATCAAATACTGGAAATCCTCGGTCATCGTGATACCTCTCCAGATTTGGATGGGGACGGTGAAGTTGAGCCACAAGAATGGATTAAGCATTGTCCATGTTTTGATGTGGGAGAGGAATTTCCAAATTTCCTAAAGACCGTTGTTGTTCATCCATGAAAAAGTTACCTTGGATTTTAGTTGCTGTTTTGTCAGTTGCACTGATGTTTTCTGTAAACAAAAATGTGCAACTGACAAATTATAGTAATGTGTACACAGACACACTAACGGTCCGCGATACAATTCCATACCCAGTGCCAGTTCCACGAGACAGCGTGGTATTGCGTTACAAGTATGTCACTATACCTACCTCTCCTTCAGATTCCACTAAGATTGAAAATAAACAACCAGACATTCAAATAGTGGAATCTTCTCCAGACTCTACTACACTCTCTATACCTATCACACAGCGTAAATACGAAACAGATGACTTTACAGCATGGGTTAGCGGTTACAATCCTCAATTAGACAGTTGCTGGGTATATCCGAAAACCACAACGGTAACAAAGATACAAAAAGTCAATACAGGCCGTTGGGGATTAGGCGTACAAGTTGGAATGGGAGTATGCGGGAAACAAGTCTCACCGTATATTGGAATCGGAGTCAGTTACAATTTATTTACATGGTAAAATTTAGGGCGCATAACTTCACAGTCGTGCGCCCTTCTTATATATAATAGAAGCAAGAAAAGAAACTAAATTTGCCAAGGATTTTTATTAGGATCATAATCCCGCTGGAATGTTGCAATCGCATATTCGGTAACGGGTTTATGCTCATCATCAAGTTTTCGTGGTATTTGTGGGTTGATCTTCATTCTTGCAGCATCACGCAACCACAAGATTGATGTCTCATAATCTGTAATACGAGCAGAACTTACGTTATTTGGAGAAATGAGCTTGTGTAATTCATATACCGCCAAACGTAACATGTGTTTTTTTACATTACCGTTACGTGGGTCATGAACACGAATGTTGTAGCCTTCTTCAAGAGTGTCTGCATTGACATCCATTGTAGGTGCATATACCTTTCCTTTGTAAACCACATATTCAGTTTCCGAGAACTGATATTGATATTCTGGGTCATAATCGCCAATCAAACCCCAATTATCAGACTCGTATGGATTCACGGTCCAATCTGCACCTTCTGTTTTAATCAGGGCATAGAATTTGCCCTCCCAGATTACCACATTCCATAACTCATATTCAAAGTTGGCCTGCCATGAATAAGTTAGCACTTCTTCCCAAGCGTTAATGCCAGGAATGCGAATGTCATTGAAGTCTAATCCGTTTGGTTCAAGGCAAACATAATATGTACCATTCAGCAACACAATATCACCAGGTTGGTAATTGCGCAACTGAGAGTATTCGATGACAATACTTTCATCGTGAATGAAGTCGGTGTACTCCTGCCAGTACACAACTGGTGCCGGAGCTTTGTAACCGTTAATTGAGCGCAATGTTTCATAGATTTGACCGTTATGATAGAAATGCGTACCAACCGGGTAGATGATTTGCTTGTTGTATTCCATCAGATTTTTTCCAACGGCTAATACTTGCTCAATCTCATAGTTATCTATCAAATACTCAATGATAGATGATTCAGCAGCTTCTTCTGCTTGTGCAAGGCGTGCTTCTTTGCCTCGTATCAACTGGAGTAATGCCTCTTCGGTAATTATTCCGATATAGTCATTGTTGTTAAGAAAACGCTTATACATTGGTATCAATAATTAAATGTTCCGTAAATTGGTGTTGCAGTAGTTTCAAGCACTTTCCTCGAACTACGGAATTTCTGCCAGCTTTCATTTATACACAGACATAGTGCATAGTCAAAACAGTCTGACAAGTGACCGTACTTTTCATACTTGACTCCTGACTTTGGATCGGTCACTTTAGATTTGTTTTTCGTGCCATCAGCATTCTTTTTCTGATACACCAAATCTTCTGTAAACTTACGACACCTCATATCAATTAGAATTTCCCAACCATCATACCCTTCAAACAAACTATTGACAAATTCCAATCGAGCAACTTGCGGAGGTTGTTTGTTGAGCAACTTCTTTTGCGCTCTCAATATGGGATTGTTCATATTGCTGAGGATAATTGTATAGTTGTTCACGCCATCTTCAGTTTGTGTAGAACGTGCTAAACCAGCAGGGTCTCCAGTAATTAATAGACCTCCAGTGTGTTTTTCGGTTAAATATTTGTCTCTAACCTTTTGTGAAAGTTTTGGAGTATTGTTTTCCTTGCTTTCTGGCTTACCTAATATTTCATCCAATACATATATCTTTTTATTGTCATAATCAATCTGGAGTGAAAGCGTACTCATAAATGGGGACACGTTGAAGTCCCAACTGTTTACAATCGGCTTCAATGGATTATACACCTTTTCTCTAAGATTAGACACAAGATGCTTCTCGCCATCAAATGAGCTATAAGCAGCCATAATATTTGTGTCAACAAAATCCCAGTTACCATACAAGAGGCGTTCACGTGTTGCACGGTCTCTAATCTTGTTCAGAGACGCTTCGTATGTTTGTCGGAACTTGATGTCAGGGTTATCAAATATACTGAATGGAACGTATGCCTCGCCTTCTTTGCAGACAATTGGATTACCGTCATCGTCTTGCACAAATCGTGAACGGACCCATGTGATACAAGGGTTTGTAGACATGAACATACGAGGTGTTTTGAAGGTCTCATGTGTTCTCCAACGGAGACGAGAGAACAAAACTTCAATTGCTCGTTCTGAGATTTCTGAAACCTCATCCACAAAGGCAATGGTGTATTCGCTTGAACCGAAACGCTCAAAGTTTGGATCTGATGGCAAATCTACCATTTCTTTCAATAGGATAACAGAATCATTCCAGAAGGTTACTGTACCTTCCAGATTGTTGATTTTATAGTTTACTCCTTCCTTTAATCCCCATGTTTTAAGGATAGTCTTGATTGTGTTGAACGTAGACTCTTTCAATGACTTGATTGTCTTACGAGCGACAACCGCACGAATATTGTCAAATCTGATACAGCTACTAATAATCCAACAACTCCCCAAGTATGATTTACCACCACCAGCGGCTCCACCTCCAAGTATTAACTGAGGGAGGTCCTGAGAATGGCAGACATTGCATTGTGGTTTGTATTGTGCATTGCCTTTAGCATCATAGCCAATCAAGACCTGTTCTATCTGACCACCGCAATGTGGGCAAAAATCTGGCTGCAACAACTTCCATAGTTCATACTGTTTTGGTGATGGTTGCAGATTGATGACAAGGTTTTTAGGGGCTTTTAATATACCGTATGACATTAATTAAAGAAAAAGACGCACCATTGGAAGGCGCGTCTTCAGTATATAGTTTACGAAACAAGATATTACGCATTTGCAGCGTTGTAGATCTTCTCAACTGTGGCCCACAAATCGTCAGGATATGCAGCTTCAGCCAGAGCCTCACATGACTTCTTCAAATAGTCAATTTCTTGCTTGCTGAAATCCACTACTAACGGCTGCTCCATGTCTTTCTTGCTGTCCCATGTCACCTTGCCGGCCTGAGCGTCTTCTACGATTGCATACTCTTCTTTGTCCTTTTCCGTGAGAGCGACCTTCTTAATAATCTCACGCTTCAAGTTGTATTCCATGAATGAGTTCTGCGCTGGCAGAAGTTGTGGAATGTAAATTCTGTCCTTAATGTGTAGTTCCATATTGTTTGTCTTTTTATCGTTTTAATAAGAATAGGAAAGCGATTATCATAGAGTTTACAATCATACAATATTTTTACATTGCAGCCTTCATAAAAGCCATTTGTAGTTTCTGCTGATTGATTATACTGTCACCATTGTAGTAATGTTCCTGAATCATTTCAATGCTGGTTCCTGCCGCCATTGCCACGTATGCAATCGGTAATCCGCTGTCAAGGGCCACAGTAATGGCTGTATGGCGAAACACATAGGCATATAGGTTGTAGTCCAATCCCAGTTCTTTGCCTACTGATTTAAGCCATATATTCAGCTTTTCTCTGAACTTCTTGAACAGATAGTCGGCGGTTGTATATGATGCCTCTTTCTTATCATCCATAATAGGGAAAACATATCCATCTACTGTTGAGCCTCTATATTTGGCAATTATATCAGCCATCGCTGGAGATACAGGAATTTCTACAGGCTGGTGGGTCTTCTTACGCTTGACACGAATAGTATTAGCTCTGGTAATGTCCGAATACTTCAGTTTGATTACGTCACACGGAGCAAAGAACGAGTGGAACATGAATACACAGAAGTCGTAGTAAAGCTCAACTTGTTTGCGGTCCTTATACGATGGTGTCAGACTGGATAAATCAGTATTCAGGAATTGTTTGAGCTGCTCTGTAGTAAGAATGTCTGGCTTCTTATCATCTACGCAATGTCTCTTAGGATTGTAGTCAGCAAATATAAAGTCTCCTATCTGGGTGAGGGAGAATGGTACTTCATGGTCTTTGCTTGCTTTGCCCAGTACATTCCTGAATGCCTTAGTCGTACCCTTGTAGCCATCATGTTTGGCAAAGGTATGAGCAAGTCGCACACAAGCCTTGTAATCGAGTGACTGGAAAGTTAATGACGAGAATCCTTTGATGATTTTGCGACACTTGCTCAGTAGCTTGGAGTACGTTTCAAAATTACAGCCTTGTTTCGCCTTCTCGCGCACGATAATCTCTTCCAGGTATTTCTCTACAAAGTTAAACTCGGAAGCGTCTATGGCCTCTTCTGTGACTTTTTGCGGACTAATTATGCCGACCTGTTTGATTGGCTGGAAGTATGAGGCTACTTGACGTGCTGTAAGTTCAGGGTGTTCTAATAGCAGCTTTGTGTAAGTGCTTTTGAACTCCTCCAGTGCCTTGTTGTTCTCGGAGTATGAAATGGCATTGCAAGTGAATCGC
>JAGBRZ010000189.1 GCA_017632155.1 Clostridia bacterium | reverse complement strand
GGCTTGCCGGATAACGCTTTCGATCTTGCCGTGTGCGATCCGCCTTATGGCGCTGGGATTGCCGAAAACGGAGGTTGCAGAGGTTGGTTTGACAAATATAACGTATTGGCGGCGGATTGCCGAAATGCAAGAGGTAGGTTTTCAAAATATAGCGATACCGACATAAGGCATTGGGACATTGCTCCGCCGCAGGAATACTTTGAAGAAATCTTCCGCGTCTCACGCAATCAAATCATTTGGGGCGGCAACTATTTCTCGCTTCCGCCGACGCGATGTTTCCTTGTTTGGCGGAAACTGACCATTTCAGAAAATTTTACGATGGCGATGGCTGAATACGCATGGACGAGTTTTGACAGCAACGCAAAAGTTTTTGACCTTATGCCGCAAGGAAAAGCCAGCGATCCACGATTTCATCCTACGCAAAAGCCTGTGGAGTTGTACGCATGGATTTACAACCTATTTGCGCAAAAAGGTGACAAAATTCTAGACACGCACCTCGGCAGCGGTAGCAGCCGTATTGCGGCGTATGACGCAGGACTTGATTTTGTCGGCTGCGAGATTGAGCCGTACTATTTCCAAAAGCAGGAGGAACGCTTCGCCGCGCATACGGCGCAACGAAGTTTGTTTGAAACGGAGTAAAACAATGGCAAAACCGAAACTGTGCGGCATAGCCGCAAACAAGAACAACCGCGCCTACGGCAAGTGTGAAGCGCGATGGATAAAACAGCAGACCACGAAAAAACAAAAGGGGGACTTGAAATGTTAATCGGTCAATGGATTCTTGTTGGTTTAATTACTATTATCTCGGGCGCATTTATTGCGTGGCTTTTTTACGAAGGAGACAAAAGATGGGGATTTGTCGCATCGGCAGTTACGCTTATACTTCTTGCCGCTCTTGTCGTGTTTTTCCATTGGTACAATACGTCAACCGCAAGCGGCATTCGCGCCGTGAAAGATCAGCAAACAGAATTGAATAACGGTCTTGACAGAGAAATTGTCATTACCGCCGAGGACGGCAGAGAAATCTACCGCTACGAAGGAAGATGCGACCTTGAAATGCACGACAACTATCTTCTGTTTGAGGACGAAGCAAACAACCGCGTCATTATTTACAAGGGCGTACAGGACACGCTTTTGATTTTGGAAAAGTAGCGAAAGTGCATAGTATGGGCATTGATATTTCTCGGTTATCTCCTGCGGCGCAGGAACAGATTTTACAAAAACTGTCATTGCAGGAGTGGGCGCGCAAAAAGTTGGTTGAAACCCATGCCAAAAGTCCGAAACTGCACGAGGAAAAGGTGCAAGGGTATCTGATCGACGGTACGCCAGTTACTTTCGCAAGCAAACGCGAGGCAAAACGCTACGGTGAATTGGCGTTACTGCAACGCGCAGGGGTAATATCTGACTTGCAATTTCAGGTACGGTACGACCTCATCCCGTCGCAGAAGAAAAAAGACGGGAAAACGGAAAGGGGCATATACTATGTGGCTGATTTTGTTTATCGCAACGCTGACGGTGATACCGTGGTTGAGGACTCAAAAGGGTATCGCAATCCGTCCAGCGCGACTTGCGCGAAATTCGTGATGAAACGCAAACTGATGCTGTATATCCACGGCATCGAGGTCAAGGAAGTGTAAAATGGGGCGGCGGTAAAAGGGCAACCGTTTAGACCGCTCATGCGTGAGGCAATCTCCGGCGCATGGCGTTGTCCTGCCGCCGCTTTTTTTGTAGAAATGAAAAAGTCCGCTCGAATAAGAGCGGACTTTTGTGATAAAATGCCATTGGTTAACACCAAGGGCTCTATTGCCGAATAACGGGTTAAACAAAATTCCAGTGGATTTCGATGTTGTCGCCGTCAAGCACGATCTTCTCAATTAGCGTAGTGACAATATTCCGCACGTCGTCGAAACTGCCATTATCCAATATTTCGGAAAACGAGCCGACCGATTGCAGCAGTTCTGCTTTGGTCGGCTTTTTCTTTTTTAGGGCGCGCTCTGCAATCAAACGGGTTTTTCGGTCATTGAGTTCCTGCGATTTGGCACTGACCTTATCAATGGGGATAGAACCGATGGCGTATAGCTCAATCAGCCGCGCTTGCTGCTTGTCGATTTTGGCGATCTCGGCATCAATAGCGGCGTTGTTGTCGGCGTGTACCGGGACTTCGACAGGATCAAGGTGCAACTTTTTTATCTCGCCCAACACAATGTCGGTCAGCTCTTCCACCTTCCAACCTCGGTTTTGACAATTCGGATCGTGGCACACGGCGCGTTTCTTGCGCTCTTTGGAATTGCAGTAAAAGTTTTCGTAGATATAGAAACCACCGCTTTTGCGCGGTTGCTTGCTTGTTGTTTTGGAGTATTTTGCGCCGCATTGTCCACAGTACAATAACCCTCCGAGAATGCTGGTGACCTTTCCTGCGCGCCGATTATATTGCAGATGCTGCTCTGCGCGTTTGGCAAGAACGGTCTGCACCGCATTGTAGAGCGTTTCATCAACGATTGGCTCATGGTTTCCCTTGTGCCAGTTTTCCTTATCGCGGATATATCCGCAGTACGTTTTGTTTCGTAAAACTCTGCGGACGCTTCTGCCTGACCATTCGCCGCAATGGTGGTAGTAACCGTGAGCGGTCAATATTTTGGCAATTTCGTTTGGCGATAGGTTTTGCGCCGCCAGCTTGAACGCCTCGGCTACTTGTACGGCTTCCCACTCATTTTTGACAAGCATATCGTTTTCGTAATCGTAACCGATTGGCAAAATGCCCGAACCGTGGAATTTCCCGGCTTTGGCTCTCGCCTGCTTGCCCATCATCATCCGTTCTTTTATCTGCTCACGCTCCAACTGCGCAAACACGGCAAGAATTCCGATCATCGCTCTGCCGAACGGTGTTGCTGTGTCAAAGTTTTCCGACATGGAAACGAAATCAACACCGTGGGCGAGAAATTCGTCCTCAATCAGCTCTAACGTGTCTTTCTGCGAACGCGAGAGGCGGTCGAGTTTGTAAACCAATACGCGGTCGATCTTGTGCAAGCGTATATCTGCAATCATATTTTGCAGGGCAGGGCGGTCGGTGTTAGAGCCGGAGAACCCTGCGTCGGTGTAGACTTTGTATACGTCCCAACCCATTGCTCCGCAGTATTTTTTCATGCGCTCAATTTGCTCGTCGATGGAATGACCATTTGCAGCTTGCTCCTGCGTTGATACTCGCGGATATAACGCAACTTTCACAGATTTACCCTCCGTAGTCCGATAACACGGACACCTTATTTGTTATCTTTTTATCGAACGAACGTTCTAAAACTAATCGTCGTCAGTGTCAAACTCAATTCCAAACGTCTTGGAAAGCAACGCCTGAATGATCGCGTCCTTGCGATTCATATACTTGTCTTTCGTGGCGATTTGATTTCGCAGGAAAGCAAGACGGCTGTCATACTCTGCGCAACGGCGTTCGTATTGCTCTTTCATCGCGGCGACCTTTGCGTCACGCTCGGCAAGCTGCTCGTTTTTTACTCCGACAATGGCGATCAGCGCGTCCTCTTTTGCAGATGTTTCTTCGCCTGTCAGCATAACTTTGGCTACTGGCTCTATTGATTGCGAGTATATAAAGCTATCTTTTTTCTCGCTATCTTTTGCGAAGATACGGTAAACGACCGTTTCACTAACAAAGCTGCCGGATGCGTTTACGCGGCGCACAATTTCCGCGACAGACAATCCTTTTGCTTCTTTGACGGCTTTCAAACGTAGGATAACTTCAACGGTTTTCGGACTATTCATTTTAATCTCCTTTTACTGGCGGAAATTGGGGAGAATTGGGAAAAGATAGCAGTTGATTAGCGGATTTAGGTGGTGTAATCTCACGGCAT